>JANMMX010000103.1:0-6508 GCA_031373605.1 Allobosea sp.
CCAGCCGCCAGCCGCCTGACCATGGCCAGAAAGGCCGAGGCCCCGCCCTTCTCGCGCACCTTGCGGCCCAGCGCACCGGAGCCGCGAATGGCGCCAATGCCCAGCTCGCGCAGCGCAATCGCGTTGAAGCCGCCATCGCCATGGCGCGACACCAGCGAGCAGGCAGGCATCCAGTCGGGCCGGGCGAAGGGGATCATGATGTGCTGGCCGTGCCACATCGCGATGATGAGCGGCAGCTCGGGGCGCACCTTGTCATAGATGTCGGCGGGCTCGAGCACGAACCGGTTTGTCCGGCGCAAGAGCCGCAGATAAAGCGCCAGCGAACGCCCGAGCGCTTCCTGGACAAACCGGGACTTGAGGAAGGACGAGGCCATGCGTTCTTGCCTGCGCTCAGGAACGGGGCACGATCAGTCGGTCGGGTCGAGCAGGCGGTGCAGATGCACGACGAAATAGCGCATCTGCGCCTGATCGACCGTTGCCTGCGCCTTGGCCTTCCAGGCGGCATGCGCCGTCGCATAGTTGGGATAAACACCCACGATGTCGAGCTTGGAAAGGTCCTTGAAGGTCACATCGCTGATCGAGGTCAATTCGCCCCCGAAAACCAGATGAAGCAATTGCTTGCCGTCTTGCGCCGCGCTCATGGGGCCTCCTGCCAAACCAAATTGTGCGAACCTGCATCAGGTTCCGGCGCTGGATAAGCCATTGGCGAGCCCGATGCGAGCCCGCTTTTGTGCTCAGGCGCGTGAACCCTGCATTTCACGCAGCCGCTGCATCAGCGACAGCAACGGCGGATGGCGTGCAGCCGTGGACGCAACCAGCACGCCATGAACCGGATCGGCCCGGTTGTAGACCAGCCGGTTGCCATCGGTGCCGGTCACCAGACCGCCTGCCTCGGACAGGATGAGGTCTGCTGCCGCCAGATCCCAGTCACGCGAATCGGGCGAGACCAGCCCTGCATCGATCTGGCCATCGGCGACATAGGCCAGCCGCAGCGCCAGCGAAGGAATTTTGGCCGCCAGGACATGTGGCTGCAATCGTTCCAGCGCATCCTGCATCGGGCGCGGACCGGCGATGCGCGCTCCAGCCAGGTTGCCATCAAGCGAAACAGCCAGCGCGACACCGTTGCGGGTGGCACCAGAGCCTTCGAGGGCCGCATAGGTTGCGCCATGTGCAGGCGCATGAACCACGCCCAGTACGGGCCGGTCATTCTCCAGCAAGGCGGCACAGACCGCCCAATCGGGCAGGCCGGCCATGAAGGCGCGCGTGCCATCAATCGGATCGACCACCCAGACATGGCGCGCACCAAGGCGGACATGGTCATCCGCCGTTTCCTCAGAAAGCCAGGCCGCATCCGGCATCAGCTCCGACAGGCGGATCTTGAGGAAGGTATCGACAGTGACATCAGCCTCGGTGACCGGCGATCCACCTGCCTTCGACCAGACCTTGGCCGTCGTCTGCTCGCCAAGGCGAAACTGGCCAAGCGCCATGGCCCCGGCCTCGCGGCACAGGGCTTCCACCTGGTTCAACAGCGCAGCGAAAGAATGGCTCGGGATCATGTGCATCACCCCCTTGTAGAGCGCTTTTCCGGGAAAGTGGAATCGTCTGCCAATCCAGATCAATGCCCCATGTCTGTGGTTCATTTTCCGTGAAAATCGCGCTTTGCGGCAAGGTTTCATCAAGCATCCCGGCAGGAACAGCTGCGAACGGTCCGAATCAGCTTCTCTTAACCGAAGTTCTTAGGCTCCCGGCGACGGCGGCGCGGCATTCTCTCCCCATGAAGCGGAGGCCTCCCGGCACACACAGAGGGGGCCACGTGACAGGGACAAGAGAGGCGACAACAGATGGCCAGCGTCACGCAGGTCATCGGGGAGGCTTGCGCTGCGCAAGACCTCTCCGATGACACGATTGCCACCAAGGCTGCACCCAAACCCGCACCCGCCATCGAGCGGATCGCCGGCACACGCATCCTGCGCGGCGGAGATGGCTGGCGCGGCATCGCGCTGCGCCTCGCCAATGGCAGCAGATCCGAAACCTGCTTCGAGCTGGCACTGACAGCGGGAGATGGCCGCTCGATCAGCATCGCCGTGATCGATGAGGAGGACGCCGTGGCGCTCTGGCGCGATTGCGGCAAGGCCTCGCAAATGCCGCTCCTGCTCGAAACCGGCGACGGCGCGCTGTCGGAGCCTTATCCGATGCTGGGCCCGCTGCAACTCGGCACGATCCGCATCCGCCGCCGCCATGCGCTGCTGGCCGGGCGCCGCCCACGTTTTCTGGCTCGCCGCAAGACAACGCGGCTGGCAGACAACCCCGTGGTCGTGAACGGAAGCGCGATGTTCGATTGAGGGTTTTGGTGCGCAGCCCTGGGCTGAAGGGCCGAAACTTCAGGTCAAAGCCGCTTTCAGTCCGGCTTCCAGCAAAAAGCCGCCAGCCAGCAGCAGACCTGCCAGCTTGTTCGAACGGAACAGCATCAGGGCTGTTTGCCCGTCGCAGGCGGCAAGCCGCATAACCTGCCAGCCGAGGTGCAGCGCAAAGCCTGCAACCGCCAGCGCTGACATCCAGCTGCCGCCAGCGAGCCATGCGGCCAGCGCGGCCAAAAGCGTTGCAGTTCCATAACAAAGCCCGACCGCCAGCCTTGAATGATCGCCGAAATACCGCGCGCTGGATTTGATGCCCGCGATCTCGTCATCCTCGATGTCCTGCAGCGCGTAGACGGTGTCATAGCCGACAGTCCAGACAACGGCAGCGGCGTAGATCAGCAGTGCTGGCGCGGCCAGAGAGCCCGTGGTGGCAGACCAGCCGACGAGCCCGCCCCAGGAGAATGCGAAACCCAGCACGATCTGGGGCAGGTTCGTGATGCGCTTCATGAAAGGGTAGATCGCCACAATCAGCAGCGAGGCGATGCCCAGCCAGACCGTGAAGCGGTTGAACTGCAGCAGCACCAGAAGCCCGCCAAGCGACAGCACCACCATGAACACCGCCGCCTGCTTGCGGCTGAGCTGGCCGGACGGCAACGGGCGCCCCCGCGTGCGGGCAACCTGCGCATCCAGATCACGGTCGACAATGTCATTGAACGTGGAGCCTGCACCGCGCATCAAGACAGCGCCGATCAGAAACAGCAGCGCATGCCAGGGATTGGGCCATGTGCCTTGCGAGATCGCCGCCAGCGCCAGCGACCACCAGCACGGTAGCAGGAGCAGCCACCAACCGATAGGCCGCTCGATACGAGCCAGCTTCAGATAGGGGCGAAAAGCAAGGGGGGCGCGCGTATCGACCCAATGGCCACGCAACGCATCCGGCAGCGCTTGTCGCGCCGTCCCTGCGCGCCCGTCTGGCGCCATCAGAGCGGAGCGGCAGGAACGCGCATGGCGCCGCCGGTCACAGAATCAGCCCCGCTGAAGCTGTTGGCGCCTTGCTGCTGGCGGCGCTGCGCTTGCGCCTGCTGCTGCTTTTGCTGGCGAAGCGCAGATGCTTGCTGCTTGGCAGCGTTGCAGGCCTGGGCGCGGATGCCGACCACACGCTGGTTGTCTTCCTTCATGTTGGTCACGAAGGTTTCCGGAATCTGGCACCAGTCCTGATTGGCGGTCATGAAGCTGATGATGCTCGTGCCATTGGTGTAGAGGCGGCCCAGAACGGCGCAGGCTTCCGGCGCAGTCATCTTTTTCTTGGCCTTGGAGTTGGCGTTCAGCCGCGCCACGGTGCTCTGGCGCTCCTCGAGCATGGCGGGCAGCTTTTCGCAGCCGCTGGCTTGCGCCATCACCGGCACGGGCGAAGCCAGCAGCGTCACCACGCCGCAGGCCACTGCCGCAACAATTCCCAAACCACGCTTCAACATGCCATTGCCCTTGAAATTTCTGTCGCGCCGCATGCGCAAGGATGTCCGGCGCGAACAGACCCTGTTCAGCGCACCGACAGTTTAACAGTTTTGCCTGTCACTCGCCAAGCACCCGTTGACCAGCGTCGACAGCGGCTTCGTCCGCACAGTCGGCCCGCACATGCGGCTTGTCATGCTGTGCGAATGTGGCGACTTTCAGGAATGAACCCTCACCACCAGAATCGCTGCCGGATGTCGCCGACATGAGCCTGCCCCCCTCTTCCCTGCCGCGCCTGCATGTCACGGCCGATCTGGCCACTGGCAAGGCTGTCGAACTGGCACGCGAGCAATCCAATTATCTGCTCAACGTGCTGCGGCTGGGCGCGGGCGATGGGCTGCTCGCCTTCAACGGGCGCGATGGCGAATGGCAGATGGCTGTGGTGCCAACCGGGCGCAAATCGGCGCATCTCATATGCGTGAGCCAGACCAGACACCAGATCGCGCCCTGTGACCTGCATTACCTGTTCGCGCCGCTGAAGCATGCGCGGCTGGACTATATGGCGCAGAAAGCCGTCGAAATGGGTGTGGGCCGGCTTGTCCCTGTGCTGACACGGCGCACGCAGGTCTCGCGTCTCAATCTGGAGCGGATGGCAGCCAATGCGGTTGAGGCGGCCGAGCAATGCGGCATTCTGGCCCTGCCCGAAATCGTGCCCGAGCGAAAACTGGAACAGGCATTGGCCGAGCTCGAGCCCGGCCGGCTTCTGGTGTTCTGCGACGAGGATGCGCCGCTGGGCCACGGGCTGGCCGCTCTGACCCAGACCAAGCCCGGCCCGCTGGCGCTGCTGATCGGCCCGGAGGGCGGCTTTGATCCTTCAGAGCGCAAGCTGATCCTGGCGCATCCTGCGGTGCTGCGCCTGTCGCTGGGCCCACGCATCCTGCGGGCCGACACGGCTGCCGTCGCAGCCCTTGCGCTCGTGCAGGCCACGCTGGGTGACTGGCGAAATCCCTGATTTCAGATTCAGTAAATCCTCTGTCATTTCAGTATCTTGAAATTCTCTAAAAGCAGCGTCGCATTTTCGGCGCAATTTGCGCCAGTCTGTCGCAGGCCAGAAGGCATTCAGTTCCCGCCAGCGTTGAGATCAATATTTGATGACATGAGGACAAACCGTCATGAAGGAAGAACTGTGCTTTGGCATCGAGGAGGAATATTTCCTCTCGGATGCGCAGACCCGTGGCGCGGTCAGAAATGTGTCGCCGAAATTCATTGCGGCTGCGCGTGCAGCCTTCCCCGGCGAAGTTCAGCGCGAGATGCTGCAATCGCAGATCGAGGTCGCAACACCCATCTGCCGCTCGATGGGCGAAGCGCGGCAGTCGCTCGCAACGCTCCGTGCAGGCCTTGCCGAAACCGGCCGCGACCACGGCCTGCTGGTGCTGGCGGCCGGCACGCACCCCAGCGCGAGCTGGACCCGGCAGCGCGTCACGGCTTCGTCACGCTATGACAAGCTGATGCGCGATCTGCAGATGCTCGGCAGCCGCAACCAGGTGTGTGGCATGCACGTGCATGTCTCCGTGCCGGACGAGGATGAGCGCATCAGCCTGATGGTGCGCATCATGCCGTTTCTGCCGCTGATCCTCGCGCTTTCCACTTCATCACCCTTCTGGCAGGGCCAGCGCACCGGCCTGATGGCCTATCGCATGGCAGCCTATCGCGAGTTGCCGCGCACGGGCCTGCCGGAGCTGTTCAGCAGCGCGGATGAATACCGCTCCTATGTCGACACCATGGTGGCCAGCGGTGCGATTGCCGACTCGAGCTTCCTGTGGTGGGCGGTGCGCCCCTCGCGCCAGCACCCGACGCTGGAGTTGCGCGTCGCCGACAGCTGCACGCGATTGGAGGACACGCTTGCAGTCGCTGCGCTGTATCGCTGTCTGGTGCGCCATCTTCAGCGCCATCCTGGCCTGAATGCCGGGATGACGGCGGCATCGCGCGCCATTGTCTCCGAGAACCTCTGGCGGGCCCAGCGCTATGGCGTGCATGGCGGGCTGATCTGCGAGGAAAGCCGCCGCATGCGGCCCGTGATCGAGTGGCTCGACGAGGTGCTGGCGGAGATCGAAACAGATGCCATTGCGCTGGGCTGTCTCGGCGAACTGGAGGAATGCCGCCGCATCGTGCACGAGGGCACCAGCGCCGACATGCAGCTGGCGATCTATGAGGAAGCGCGCGGCCGCTCTGGCAACCACGGGCTTGGCCTGAACGCCGTGGTCGACTGGCTGGCACGCGAGACGGCTGGCGCGCATCCCAGGCACTCTCCGGCTTTCGAGCCGCTGCAAGGCGCAGCCTGAGTCCGTCACGGTTTTCTGTCGGGAACGTGCGATTGCGCCAGCATTTGTTGTGTTGCTGGCGCAGGTTTTGTTGTGTTGCTGGCGCAGGCTTTGTTGTGTTGCTGGCGCAGCCTTGGCATGCGCAAATCTTGCACCAGCGCAAGGAAACCTGCGTTGTAACGTCATCGTCCAATGCCTAGATGGAAACTCCGATGTTTTCGCCTGACCGGAGAAGTCCATGGCCCGCGATGTCTCCGACAGCACGCCGATCTCGTCAAAGTCTGAACTGATCGGCTGGATCGCCGCCGGCGAAAAGCCGGAAAGTGCCTTCAGGCTTGGAACGGAGCACGAGAAATTCCCGTTCTACACCGCCGATCT
>JANMMX010000120.1:0-2625 GCA_031373605.1 Allobosea sp.
TGCTGGCTACATGCACATCACCGACCGTGCCAAGGACGTCATCAAGTCCGGCGGCGAATGGATTTCATCCATCGAGATCGAGAATCTCGCCATGGGCCATCCCGATGTGGCGGAAGCCGCCGTGATCGGCATTGTCCACCCCAAATGGGATGAACGCCCGCTGCTGGTCATCGTGCCCAAACCTGGAAAGGCCCCGGACCTCGCCGAGATGACCCGCTACATGACCGGTCGCGTCGCGCGCTGGTGGCTGCCGGATGCCGTCGTGCTGGTCGAGACTCTGCCGCACACGGCAACCGGCAAGATCCACAAGGTTGTGCTGCGCGAGACGTTTGCACATTTCAGGTTCGCGGCGGAGGCAACGTAGCAACCGAAAGGCTTGCCTTCCACTGTTGCGTCGGTCACTGAAAAGCCATGCGGCGCTATGTTTTCGAGGAACCGGTTTCGCGGCTTGCGCTCTGGAGCAGGCGGCTGGCATTGTTTGCGCTGGCCGTGCTGGTTGTCGCGGTTCTGACTTTCCGGCTTGGCACGCAGAGCCTGCAAGCCATGACGCCGATGGTGTCTGGCATCTTCCTGGCCGCGATTGCCGCGCTTCTGGCGGTGCTCGCCTTCGTGCGCATCTGGGTCACGGGTCACAAGGGGGTCGGATTGGCTTTGCAAGGCTTCTTTCTGGCATTGCTGCTGCTGGCGCCTCTGGGCTGGCTCGCAGTGCAGTCTGTCCGGCTGCCGGTGCTCAACGATGTGTCCACGGATGTGGATGAGCCGCCCGCCTTCTCGCGCTCGCGGCTGGTCCAGGCGGCGCGCAATGGCCGTGTGCCGCCGGAAGTCTCAAGCGAAATCCGCCGGAAGCAGCGCGTGGCTTATCCCCGCGTCTTGCCCGTGATCCTTGATGTGCCACCGGAAGAGGCTTTCGACCTGGCACGTCGTGCGACAATCTCCCTGCGCTGGCAGGTCATCGAGATGGTGCCGCCCGGCGGGCGCTCCGGGGCCGGGCGCATCGAGGCCTCTGACCGCACGCGCATCCTGCGTTTTGTGGATGATATCACGATCCGCATCCGCCCGCGCGCCGATGGCAGCCGGATCGACATCCGCTCGGCCTCGCGGCTGGGCAGCCATGATTTCGGTGCCAATGCCAAGCGCATCCTGGCTTTCACCGATGAGGTGAATGCGTTGCTTGCAGCGAAGTAAACCGCTTCAGGCGACCCTGTATTGCGCGCTCAGGCTGGGTTGGTGTGTGCTGCAACTGACCAGACCGCGAGCCACCATGTCTTCCAGATGGGCATAGACCGACAGCGCCGCCGCACCATGCAGGGCTGGCGCCAGCCCTTGGTAGATCAACGGAACGATGACGGAAATCGTCGCCGCACCTGCCCGCAGCTGATTGAGAATCGAGACTTCGCGCTGGCGGCGATGATGCAGCAGCCCGCGCAGGAAGCGCTGCGGATCGGTGACAGGGCCGCCATGGCCGGGCCAGTAGATTGCCTCGTCACGCGCCCGAAGCCTTTCGAGCGAGGCCATATAGTCGGCCATGGATCCGTCCGGCGGCGCGACGATGGTGGTGGACCAGGCCATAACGTGATCGGCCGAAAACAAGGCCTTCTCCTGCGGCAGGGCAAAAGCCAGATGATTCGCCGTGTGGCCTGGCGTCTCGACCGCCTCCAAAGTCCAGCCGGGCCCGGAAACGGCATCGCCGTCATGCATCTGCCAGTCGGGCTGGAAGGCATGATCGGATGAGGCATCGAGCGGATTGATCTCGCCGAGCGCAAGCTCCCGTGACATGCGATGTGGCCCGCAGCCGACAACTTTGGCACCGGTCGCAGCCCGAACCGCCGACACTGCAGGCGAATGGTCGCGGTGGGTGTGGCTGACGACGATGTGGCTGACGCTCTCGCCGCTGACCGCCTGAAGCAGGGCCGCGATATGACCGGCATCGTCCGGGCCCGGATCGATGATCGCCACCGTGCCGCGCCCGACAATGTAGGAGCAGGTGCCGGTGAAAGTGAAAGGCCCCTTGTTGGGCGCCACCATGCGCCGCACCAGTGGCGAAAGCTGAACGCATTGGCCCGGCGGGTCAGCAAAGGCATGGTCGAATGTCAGCGCATCGCTCATCGCGTGCTTGAATCCTCATAAGGGCGGCGGGTTTTGCGCCTGCTTGTCGCTCGTGTCGCAAGACCCTATAGACGGTCGAGACCGAATTGACGAAGCCTTCGATCAGAGGAACCAGCATCCCATGGCCAGCGCCTTCTCTCTCAACACCAATACCCTCGCATCCGCCTTCCTGCCTGCGGTGGATGACCGCCGTCTGGCGCTGCTGCGCGACGTTGCGCTGGTCGTCGCCGGTTCGCTGCTGCTGGTGATCTCGGCCAAGGCGCAGGTGCCGTTCTGGCCTGTGCCGATGACGATGCAGAGCCTGGCCGTGCTGTTCCTCGGCGCGGCTCTCGGCCCGCGCCTCGGCGCGATTGCGGTGGCGCTCTATCTGGCGCAGGGCGCGATGGGCTATCCCGTTTTCGCCAACACCCCGCCGCAAGTCGCCAGCCTGGCCTATTTCATGGGCCCGACCGGCGGCTTCCTGCTCTCCTTCATCCCGGCGGCCTATGTCGCAGGCCTGTTCTCGCAGCGCGGTGCCTC
>JANMMX010000121.1:0-20426 GCA_031373605.1 Allobosea sp.
GATGCCTTGCTTGCGCCACGAAGGACCGGCTATCGCTCGTCATGACTTTCGCAATGCAGGACTGACCGATGATCGACCGCCGCACCATGCTCAAGACCGTTGCAGCCAGCACCGCCGCTCTGGCGACCGCTGGTTTCAGCAAGGAGGCGCTGGCGCAGCAGGGGCTCAAGCTGGGCCAGGCACAAGCCTTCAGCTATGAGACGTTGAAAGCCCGCGCCCGCGACATGGCGACCAAGCCCTATGTCGCCCCGCCGCGCCCCCGGCCTGATGTGCTGGAGCGGATCGATTATGACGCGCATGGCAAGATAAGGTTCAAGCCCGAGATGGCGCTCTGGGCCAATGGGCCATCGCCCTGGCCGGTGACGTTCTTCCACCTCGGCCGCTATTTCCAGAAGGCAGCGCGGATGCACGTGGTGGACGAGGGCCGCGCCCGCGAGATCGTCTATGACGAGCGCTATTTCGACATGCCGAAAGACTCGCCCGCCCATGAGCTGCCGGAAGGCGCAGGCTTTGCCGGTTTCCGCTTTCAGGAAAACCGGGCGGGCCAGCCGGGCCCCAAAGGCACCACGCTGGACTGGCAGAAGAATGACTGGGTCGCCTTCCTCGGCGCTTCCTATTTCCGGGCCATTGGCGAGCTGTATCAATACGGCCTCTCGGCCCGCGGCATCGCAATTGACCCCGCCGTGCATGGCCAGCCGGAGGAGTTTCCGGATTTCACCCATGTCTATCTGGAAACGCCAAAGGCCAATGCTGACGCCGTTGTGGTCTGCGCACTGCTGTCCGGTCCCAGCATCGCGGGCGCATTTCGCTTTACCATGAAGCGGACGGCAGGCGTGGTGATGGACATCGAGCAGGCGCTCTACATGCGTCGTGACGTGAAACGGCTGGGCATTTCGCCGCTGACCTCGATGTACTGGTATTCCGAGAAGGCCAAGGGAACCGCCATTGACTGGCGGCCCGAGGTGCACGATTCAGATGGCCTCGCGCTCTGGACCGGCGCTGGCGAACGCGCCTGGCGACCCCTGAACAACCCGCCGCGCACGGTCGCCTCCTCCTTCGCAGATGAGAACCCGCGCGGCTTCGGCCTGATGCAGCGTGACCGCGTGTTCAGCCACTATATGGATGGCGTCTATTACGAGAAGCGCCCGAGTCTCTGGGTCGAGACCCTTGGCCAATGGGGCAAGGGAGCGGTGCAACTCATCGAAATCCCCACCGATGACGAGATCCATGACAACATCGTCGCGATGTGGGTGCCAGCCGAGCCCGCCAGGGCCGGCAATGCCTATGAGCTGCGCGCCCGGCTGCACTGGCTGGATCAGGAGCCCTTTCCATCACCGCTCGCAGCCGTTGTCGCCACGCGCCTCGGCAATGGTGGCCAGCCCGGCACGACGCGACCCAAGGGTGTGCGCAAATTCATGATCGAGTTTCTCGGCGGCCCGCTGAAGGATTTGCCAAAGGGCATGATCCCCGAGCCCGTGCTCTGGGCCTCGCGCGGCACCTTTGCCGAATACAAGCACACGGACGCCGTGCCCAATGATGTGCCCGGCCATTGGCGCACGCAGTTCGATCTGCAGGTGGAAGGCACAGAGCCCGTCGAGATGCGCTGCTTTCTCAAAGCTGGCGACAAGGTGCTGACCGAGACGTGGCTCTATCAGTACCATCCGTTCGGGTGAGGCCTGGCATCACGCTTTCGGCCTTCCCCGGCGGCCAACTTGGCAACATCATGCTTTGTGACTATGTAACAGAGGCCATGGACACCTCGCATAGCCACGATCATGACCATTCTCATAAGCCTGCCCACAGCCACGATCATGCCCATCACATGCATGCACCAATCGTGCCTGGCTGGTCGCTGCTGCGCCTGTCCGTTCTGGGACGGCTGGCACTTGTCAGCCTGCCGCTGGCTTTGATTTGGGCGGCAACCCTTGTCCTGATCGGGTGAGCGAACCAATGAACGCGATCCATCTCGACAACATGACGCTCGGCTATGACCGCCACCCGGCGGTGCATCACCTTTCCGGTCACTTTGCCCGCGGCAGCCTGACAGCAATTGTCGGGCCCAACGGTGCTGGCAAATCGACCTTGCTGAAAGGCATTGCCGGGGCGCTGAAGCCTTTGGAAGGCAGCCTGCGCCTGCAGGAGCGGGCGCGCCTGGCCTATCTGCCCCAATCGGCTGACATCGATCAGAGCTTTCCGATCTCTGTTTATGATCTGGTCGCCATGGGCCTCTGGTCCCGGCGCGGCCTGTTCGGGCGCATCGGCAGCAGCCATCGCATTGCAGCAGCCATCGAGGCTGTCGGGCTGGGTGGTTTCGAGGCCCGCGTCATCGGCACTCTGTCTGGCGGGCAGATGCAGCGGGCACTCTTTGCCCGTCTGCTTCTGCAGGATGCCGACATCATGCTGCTTGACGAACCCTTCACCGCCATCGACAGCAAGACGACATCGGACCTCCTGGCGCTGGTCCAGCGCTGGCATGACGAGCAGC
The DNA here is from genome assembly GCA_031373605.1 of Allobosea sp. Classification (GTDB taxonomy): domain Bacteria; phylum Pseudomonadota; class Alphaproteobacteria; order Rhizobiales; family Beijerinckiaceae; genus Allobosea. Next base: position 2,486 of record JANMMX010000121.1, read on the forward strand.
GGACGGTCATTGCGGTCCTGCATGATCTCGAAACGGTGCGACTGCATTTTCCGGATACGCTGCTGATCGCCCGCGAGGCCGTGTCCTGGGGCGCGACCGGCGATGTGCTGACGCCGTCCAACCTGCTCAAGGCCCGCCGGATGATCGAGGCCTTCGACAATGGCGCTTCGCCCTGCAGCCGGGCGGCTTGAACCTTCTGACGATGGGCATGAACCTCTATCAACTGTTTCTCGCGCCTTATGTCGAGTTTGACTTCATGCGCCGGGCACTTGTTGGCATCACCGCGCTTGCCTTGTCCGGCGCGCCTGTCGGCGTGTTCCTGATGCTGCGCCGGATGAGCCTGACGGGCGATGCGATGGCCCACGCCATCCTGCCCGGTGCGGCATTGGGCTATCTCGCCGCAGGGTTCTCGCTGCCTGCGATGACGCTCGGCGGGCTTGCGGCGGGTGTCATAGTCGCGACCCTGGCCGGGCTTGTGGCGCGGCTTTCCGTGCTGAAGGAAGATGCCTCGCTGGCGGCCTTCTACCTCATCTCGCTGGCACTTGGCGTTGCCATCATCTCGATGAAGGGCTCGGCGGTCGATCTCTTCCATGTGCTGTTCGGCAATGTGCTGGCACTGGACGATCAGGTGCTGCTGCTGCTGGCGGCTGTCACAACTGCGACATTGGTAATCATGAGTGTGATCTACCGCCCGCTGGTAATGGAATGCGTCGATCCCGGCTTCCTGAAATCTGTCAGTGGCATGGGCAGCACGGTGCATCTCGCTTTTCTCGGGCTGGCTGTGCTCAACCTCGTGGCAGGCTTCAGCGCGCTGGGCACGCTGCTGGCTGTCGGCATGATGATGCTGCCAGCCGCCACGGCTCGGCTGTGGACTGCCGACATCACATGGCTGATCCTGCTCGCCATTTTCTTTGGCATGGTCGCCGGTTATGGCGGGCTGACGCTCTCCTATCATCTGGATGCCGGCATCCCTTCAGGGCCTGCGATCATTCTCGCAGCGGGCGGTGCCTACATCGCCTCGCTCTTTCTCGGCAGGCAGGGCGGCTGGGTCTGGCGGCTCTTGCCAGGACGGCACCTGAGAGGTTAATGTTACTCTATAACATTACCGATCAAAGGATATCGCCATGACACTCAGCCGCCGCGCCCTGCTCTGCGCCTCCGTGCTGCTCGTTTTGCCGACGCCATTGCTGGCGCAGGAAAAGCTGGCCGTGGTCGCAAGTTTCTCGATCCTCGGCGATTTCGTGCGCGAGGTGGGCGGCGATCGCGTCAGCCTGACAACGCTGGTCGGGCCTGATGGCGATGCGCATGTCTATTCGCCAACACCTGCTGACGCGAAGGCGATGGCGGCTGCAAGGCTTGTCATCACCAACGGCCTGAAATTCGAGGGCTGGATGGACCGGCTCGTCAAGTCGTCAGCCTCCAGCGCGCCGGTCGCAGAAGCCACCAGGGGCATTGCCGTTCTCAAGGCGCCCGGCGGGCATGGCCACGAACATGGCAAAAAAGACAAGCATGGCCATGACCACAGTGGCCAGGCCGATCCGCATGCCTGGCAAAGCGTGCGCAATGCCAAGCTCTATGTCACCAATATCCGCGATGCGCTGATTGCCGCCGATGCTGCAGGCAAAGCCAGCTACGAGGCCAACGCGACGGCCTATCTGGCAAAGCTTGATGCACTTGATGGCGAGGTGAAGGCCTCTGTCGCGCGCATTCCAGCTGCCAGCCGCAAGCTCATCACCTCGCATGATGCCTTCGGCCATTTTGCCCGCGATTATGGCATCGCTTTCCTTGCGCCGCGCGGCATCTCGACCGAGTCCGAGGCCTCGGCCAAGGACGTGGCCCGCCTCATCAAGCAGGCCAGGGAGCAGAAAGTCGGTGCTGTTTTTCTGGAGAACATCACCAATCCCCGCCTGATCGAGCAGATCGCCAAGGAAAGCGGCGCCCGCGTGGGCGGCCGGCTGTATTCGGATGCACTTTCAGGCCCGTCCGGTCCGGCGGGGACTTACATCCAGATGATTCAACACAATATAAGGGCCATCGAGAAGGCGCTTGTCCCCGGTCCAGCGTGAGCAGTCCGACGGTCAGGACAAAAATGCACCCCCTTCACGCTTTTGCCCGGATGGATGAAACATGTCTGATAAAATCCCCGTCACCGTGCTCACCGGCTATCTCGGCGCTGGCAAGACGACGCTTCTGAACCGCATCCTCACCGAGGATCACGGCAAGCGCTTCGCCGTCATCGTCAACGAGTTCGGCGAGATCGGCATCGACAACGAACTGGTTGTTGGTGCTGACGAGGAAGTCTTCGAGATGAACAACGGCTGCATCTGCTGAACCGTGCGCGGCGACCTGATCCGCATTCTCGACGGGCTGATGAAGCGCAAGGGCAAGTTTGACGCCATCATCGTCGAGACGACCGGGCTGGCCGATCCTGCCCCCGTCGCACAGACCTTCTTTGTCGATCAGGATGTCGGCGCGGCCACGCGTCTTGATGCCGTTGTCACGGTTGCCGACGCCAAATGGCTGCAGGACCGGCTGAAGGATGCGCCGGAAGCCCGCAACCAGATCGCCTTTGCCGATGTCATCATCCTCAACAAGATCGATCTGGTGACGCCCGCAGCCCTGGCCGAAGTCGAGGCTCGCATCCGCGCCATCAACCCCTATGCCAAACTGCACCGCACGCAGAAATGCGATGTGCCGGTCTCGGAGCTGCTGGGCCGCAACGCCTTCGATCTTGATCGCATCCTCGATCTGGAGCCGGATTTCCTCGAGGAAGGCCACCATCATCACCACGCCGATGATGTGCGCTCGCTCTCCTTCCGCATTGATGGCGATGTCGATCCGGAAAAATTCATGCCCTGGATCAATGACCTGACGCAGATCGACGGTCCCTCCATCCTGCGCGCCAAGGGCATTCTGGCCTTCAAGGACGAACCCAAGCGCTTCGTCTTTCAGGGTGTGCACATGATCCTTGATGGCGATCTGCAGCGCGACTGGAAGCCCGAGGAGACGCGCTCGTCGCGCATGGTGTTCATTGGCCGCGATCTCGATGAGGCCAAGATCCGTCAGGGCTTCCTCGCCTGCGCGGCCTGACCTATCCTGTCACCATGGATTCCATTCCCGCCCAACCCGTTTCGCTGACCCAGCATGTCGCGCCGCTGGAGCACGCCTCCCATGTCATCGCCATGGGCTGGCTGGGCGACACGCTGGCTGTCGCCCTGGCGGATGGCACCGTCGCGCTGCACAGGGACGGCATCACGACGACCATCGCAGCCCATCCCGACGCTGGCCTGCTGGTCGCCGCCCATGACCGCAAGCGCCTGGTCACTGGCGGCGACGATGGTCGCGTGGTCGCCATTTCAGGGGATGACAAGGTGGAAGAACTTGGCCGCGATGCCAAGCGCCGCTGGATCGATGCAGTCGCCATGGGACCCAATGACAGCATCGCCTGGAGCGCAGGCAAGACGATCACGGCACGCGAAGCCTCCGGCGCGCTGAAAAGTTTCGAAGCCCCCTCCTCCGCGCAAGGACTGGCCTTCGCGCCCAAGGGTTACCGCCTGATGGTGGCGCATGTGAACGGCGTCTCGCTCTGGTTTCCCAATGCGAAGGCAGCGCCCGAATCTCTGGAATGGAAGGGCTCCCATCTCGATGCCACCTGGTCTCCGGACGGGCGCTTCATCGTGACATCGCTCCTGGAAAATGCGCTCCATGGTTGGCGGTTGGGCGCCAAGCCCTCGCACATGCGCATGACGGGCTATCCCGCCAAGCCGCGCTCGCTCTCCTGGTCGCATGACGGGCTCTGGCTTTCGTCCAGCGGCGCCGAGGCCGTCATCATCTGGCCGTTTCAGGGCGATGGGCCGCAGGGCAAGGCCCCGCGAGAGTGTGGTGTCCGGCGTGCGCGCGTCAGCCAGGGCGCCTTCCATCCCGGCAGCTATGTCATTGCAGCTGGCTATGATGATGGCTGCATCCTGCTGATCCGCATGACAGATGCTTCCGAACTGCTGGTGCGCCCGGCGGTCCGCGACAGCGCCATCACGGCCTTTGCCTGGGACAAACCGGGCCGACGTCTGGCCTTTGGTTGCGCCGATGGTCAGGGCGGCATTCTGACGCTGCCGACCTGACGGTGGCAATGATGGCGTTCGGCAATCTGTTCCGCAAAAGAACCGAACGGTCGGGTGCTGAAGCTGAGGCTGTCGCGCGCATCAAGGCGCAGGTTCTGGCCATCCTTGACCTGCCACCTCACGCGGTGATCGGCGTCAACGAGATCATCTGCACAGATCCCGCCTGCCCCGGCACCGAGACGATCATTCTGGTGATGATGCCGGGCGAAAAGACACGCGCCTTCAAGAGCCCACTGGCCATCATGGAGATGTCAGAAGATGCCGTGCACGAAGCGCTGCATCCCGCCTGACATCGCTCAGGCACCCAGCAGGTCGATCAGTGCCGGGATCAGCGGCTCGTCCGCTGGCGGCATCGGCCAGTCGCGCAGCTTGCCGGGCCTCACCCATTTCAGCGCCTGCCCCTCGGCTGATTGAACAGCGCCTTCCCAGCGGCGGCAGATGTAGAGCGGCATCAGCAGGTGGAAGTCGGGGTAGGCATGGCTGGCGAAGCTCAGTGGCGCGAGGCAGGCCTCTTTCACCGTGATGCCCAACTCTTCATGCAGCTCCCGGATCAGCGAGGCTTCGGGTCGCTCACCGGCTTCAAGCTTGCCGCCGGGAAATTCCCAGAGGCCGGCCAGTGCCTTGCCCTCCGGGCGCTGCGCAATCAGCACGCGGTTATCAGCATCGATCAGCGCGCAGGCTGTCACCAGAAGCAGCTTCATGCGGTTGCCCTCATGCCGTCTTGAAATTGGGCCAGCGCAGAACTCCGCTGACAATTGCCACCCCGAGCAGCACGATCGCGCCGCCGAGCACCTGGCGCATCTCAAGCGCTTCATTCAACACAACAATGCCAAGAAACGTCGCGAAGACGGGCACGAGGTAGCCACCCATGGACGCTTTGGTTGGGCCAGCTGCCAGAATCAGGCGCATGAACACGAAGATGGGCAGAGCCGTCGAGAACAAGCCCAATGCCAGCAATGGCCATGGATAAGCCAGCGCTGGCATGAACCCAGCTGCACCCGACAGGGCAAGCGCCACAAGCGTGGCCGCCACCGCCGAGACCGATTGCTGGCCAAGCGCCAGCCGCAAGGGCTGTGCGGTCCTGATGGTGCGCGCATAGACATTGCCGATGGCATAAAGCAGCGTCAGCAGGAGCATGGCGAGAACACCCGCCAAGGTTGCCCCACCTTCCAGCATGCGCGGGCCGATCAGCAGCAGGACGCCACACAGGCCGATGAGAATGCCAAGAACACGGGCGCGCGTGAGCCGTTCATTGGCCAGGAACTGGTGCGCAAGAACGGCCGTCATCAGCGGCCCGGAGGCCTGGATCAGGGCAGCAGGGCCTGAATCCATCCGCGCCAGCGCATAGGCCACCAGAATGTTCGGCACCCAGCCATTGACCGTCCCAAGCACCAGCCAGTCCTTGATTTCGTGGCGGGCTGGCAAAACACTTTGCCGTAACAGCATCACGACGATGCCGAGTGCCAGCGCTGCAAGAACAGCCCGCACGGAAGCCAGCACAACCGGATCAACCTGCCCCTGTGTCAGCTTGATGAGCAGAAAGCTCGAGCCCCATGTCAGTGCCACAAGGCCCAGATGCGACGCAACAAAAAGAGGCGACGCGTTGGAATGCGGCGCCTCGCCACCCGTCACGGAGCGGTCATTCACGAGCGATAATCGCCGTTGATCTCGACATAGGCCTTGGTGAGATCGCAGGTCCAGATGGTCGCCTTGCCACGCCCCATGCCGAGGCCTGCCGTGATGACAATGTGCTCGCCCTGCATATAGGTCGAGACGGCAGCCTCGTCATAAGATGGCGCCCGCGCACCCTGCCTGGCCACCATGATATCGCCGAACGAGATGTCGAGCCGGTCGCGCTCGGCGGGCTCGCCTGCTTTGCCAACCGCCATCACGACACGGCCCCAATTGGCGTCCTCGCCTGCAATCGCCGTCTTCACCAGCGGCGAATTTGCGATAGAAAGCGCCACACGCCGCGCCGAGCGGGCGCTGGTCGCCCCCTCCACACGCACCTCGACGAACTTGCGCGCACCTTCGCCATCCTTGCAGACCAGATGCGCCAGATCGAGCAACAGTGCGTTCAGCGCCCGGCGGAAGCTGGACAGTCGCGCATCCTTGGCATCGGCAATGGCTGTAACACCACGCTTGACCGCCTGCCCGGTCGCAAAGAGCATCAACGTGTCGGAAGTCGATGTGTCGCTGTCGACTGTGATGGCGTTGAACGAGCCCTTCACGCCACGGTTCAGCATTGCCTGAAGGGCAGGCGCGGCAATCGGCGCATCGGTGAAGACGAAGGACAGCATCGTCGCCATGTCAGGGGCGATCATGCCTGCGCCCTTGGCGATGCCGGTCAGCACCACCTCATGCCCGTCGATCTTCACTTTCCGCGACAGCGCTTTCGGGAAAGTATCCGTCGTCATGATCGCGCGCGCGGCATCGGTCCATGGGCCATCCTGGGCGCGGCTGGCGCAATCTTCCAGCACGCTCTTGAACTTGGTGGCATCCAGCGGCTCGCCGATCACGCCGGTGGAGGCGATGAACACCTCCTGTGCCTTGCAACCGGCAGCATTGGCCGCAATTTCCGCCGTCAGTGCCACAGCCTCGCGACCATTCTGGCCGGTGAAGGCATTGGCATTGCCTGAGTTGACAACCACGGCACGCGCCGAGCCTTGGGCCAGATTGGCCCGGCACCAGTCCACCGGAGCCGATGGGCATTTCGAACGCGTGAAGACGCCGGCAACCTGCGTGCCCGCGTCGAGCAGCAGCATCACCACATCCTGCCGGTTCTTGTAGCGGATGCCTGCCTCTGCCGTGGCAAAACTCACACCGGGAACAGCATGAACCTTGGGCTGGCGCTTGGGCGCCAGTGGCGAAACGGGAACGTCTTTTCCAGCCATTTTTCTCTCCGGTGCTGTCAGCGGTTTGACGCAGCAATCGCTCAAAAACAAGCATGGATTCACGAGCACTGACGAAAGGGCAGACGAACTTGCTGATAACCTGACATTAATTTGCATCGCTCAAGCATTGTTTTGGTGGACAAAAATGCAGCCAAGACAACCTGGCTGCATGAAGGGGCAAAACAGATGCATGCCGAGCTGCATGAAACCAACTTGGCCAGCCAGGAGCTGACGGGGGAGGCGCGCGCCCTGCTGGAAGGCTTCATGGCGCATGCGCAGGCCGACGGCGTGCCTCTCGCAGCAGACTTTGACGTGGCCTCCTATGCAGGCGTCGCCAGCTGGCTGCTGGTGCTGAAGCCGGTTGCTGGCGATGATTTCGAGTATGTTGCCTATGGCTGCGATGTAGAGCGCCTGATGGGCTTCGGCATGATCGGCCGCCATGTCACGGACTTCAAAAGTGATATCGGTCGCTACTATCACGACCTCTACCGCAGGCTTGCTGCAAATCCGGCTCCTGTGCTGGTTTCGACGCCCTCGGTCTATGCCTTTGGTGTTCACAGGTGGCAGCGGCTGGTTCTGCCAGTGCGGCAAGCCGATGGTACAATCCTGCTCAATGTGCTCTGCCAGCCTCGCGAGATGCAATCTGACCTGCTGAATGCCATTCTCGAAAAGACACGTGATGGAGTCATGGTGCTGCGCTTCCAGCGCGAGCCCGACGGTTTCGTCAGTGACGCCAAGGTCACAATGGCCAACCCGCGCGCCACAGAAATTCTCGGCAAGGGCAGGATCGACTTGCTGGATCATGGCATCCGCAGCGTGGTGCCCGGCCTGATGAGCAATGGCCTCTGGCAGCGCTGCCTGCTGGTGGCCAGCACACGCCATGCCACCAATCTCGAAACCGAGTTCGCCGAGAATGACGTTCAGGGCAGTTTCGACATCTCGCTGGTGCCCTTCGCTGACGGCATCCTGATGACGTTCCGGGACATCACGACACGTGCGCGCGCCGAAAAGGCCTCTCGGGCCACGCGCATGCAGCTCGAGCAAAAAAACGAGCTGCTCGCCAAGCGGATCGCTGAACTGGAAGGCCAGCTCGGCCTGACCGAAAAACGGTCAGGTGCGGCCTGATCGCGCTCAGGGCTTCTTGGGCTCCGGGGCAGATGGCTGGGGCGCACCAGCGGGCTTGTCCAGCCGCTCGACCTTGGCCTTGTCGCGCAGTGCCAGAATGACATCCTGCTGCGCCTTGCGCACCAGATAGGCCTCGATCTCGCCCTTCACATCCTCAAACTTCGGCAGTGGCTTGGTCCGCTTCTCCTCGACCTTGATGACGTGCCAGCCGAACTGTGTTTTCACCGGCTCGGAGACGTCCCCCACCTTCAGGCCAAAGGCAGCCTCGGCGAAAGGCGCCACCATCCGGTCCTTGGCAAAGAAGCCGAGGTCGCCGCCTTCCTTGCCGGAGCCGGGGTCTTTCGACAGCTCGATCGCAACCTTGGCAAAGTCCTCGCCCTTGCGCACGCGGGCGAGCGCAGCCTTGGCCTGCGCCTCCTCTTCCACCAGGATGTGGCGGGCGCGCACCTCTTCTTCGGGCTTGAGGGCCTTGGTGGTCTCGTCATAAAGCTTCTGGGCAGCCTCCGGCGTCACGGCCTTCTTGGCTTCGCGCGCGAGATACTCGTCCAGCAGCACCTTGTCGCGGTAATAGGCCAGACGGCGCTTGAACTCGGGCGAGTCACCCAGCTTGGCATCTTCAGCGGCTTTGGCACCGGTCTTCAGGTCGGCCATATAGCTGATGAGCTGGTCGCGCTTCTGGTCCTCGGTCATCTGGCCAAGGCGCTCGGTCAGGTCCTCGGCGGCCAGCGCCAACTCCTGCTCGGTGATCGGCAAACCATTGACCATGGCCACGGGCTTGTCGGCCTGCGCGAAAACCGCAGTACCAAACATGACTGTGCCGAGCGCCAGCGCTGCGAAACGAAGATGAACCATCGAATCAATCCCTGAATGTGATCTGAGGTGTTGCAAACTGATCGTTAGTTGCCAGCCCCATGCCAGCCCCATGCCAGCTTGGCAAGCACGGCTGGAGTTTTGCCGCAGAGAATGACGCAACCGTGACGCAACTGCCAGCAGGCAGGCGCCCCAGACCCTTGGCAGAGGCGCAAAGGCCTCCCACATCAGGCTCTCATCCACCGGCCAGGCCCGAAACCGCAGCTGTCCCTGCCAGCCTTGGCCAGAAGCCTCGACCGCAAGCCTAGACCGCAAGCCGCCACGCAGCTAAACACGCGAGCGAAAAGCTCTTTTCATTCGTCGGCAATTTGCTCTCCCAGGGCAGATGTCGGCCAGATGCCATATCCGGAAGGTCGCTGATGTTCGGCTCGCTCGCTAAAAAAATCTTCGGCTCGTCGAATGACCGCCGCGTGAAGGGCTATCAGCCGCGCATCCGGGAGATCAACGCGCTGGAAGCCAGCATTGCTGCCTTGAGCGATGACGAGCTTCGTGCCCGCACGGAAGCCTTCAGGGCCGAACTGGCGGCAGGCAAGACAATCGATGACCTGCTGGTCCCGGCTTTCGCCACCGTGCGCGAGGCTGCCAAGCGCGTGCTGGGCCAGCGGCCATACGACGTGCAGCTGATCGGCGGCATGGTGCTGCATGAGGGCTCCATTGCCGAAATGAAGACAGGCGAAGGCAAGACGCTGGTCGCCACGCTGCCGACCTATCTCAATGCGCTGGCTGGCAATGGCGTGCATGTCATCACCGTCAACGACTATCTGGCCAAGCGCGACTCCGAGTGGATGGGCCGCATCTATCGTTTCCTGGGCCTGACCACGGGCGTCATTGTCCATGGTCTCGATGATGCCGAGCGGCAGGCCGCCTATGCCTGCGACGTGACCTACGGCACCAACAATGAATTCGGCTTCGACTACCTGCGCGACAACATGAAGTACGAGTTCGCGCAGATGAGCCAGCGCGGCCACCATTATGCCATCGTTGATGAGGTCGACTCCATCCTCGTCGATGAGGCGCGCACGCCGCTCATCATTTCCGGCCCGCTGGATGACAAGTCCGATCTCTATGTCTCGATAAATGCACTGATCCCGAAGCTCGCCAAGACTGACTATGATCTTGACGAGAAGCAGCGCTCGGTCGCGCTGGCCGAGGCCGGCAACGAGAACATCGAGACGCTGCTTCGCGAGGCTGGCCTGCTGACCGAAGGCGATCTCTATGACGCGGGCAACGTCACCTTCGTCCATCACGTCAACCAGGCCCTGCGCGCCCACACATTGTTCCAGCGCGACAAGGACTACATCGTGCGCAATGACGAGGTCATCATCATTGACGAGTTCACCGGTCGCATGATGCCGGGCCGTCGTTACTCGGAAGGGCTGCATCAGGCCCTGGAAGCCAAGGAAGGCGTCACCGTCCAGCCCGAGAACGCAACGCTGGCCTCGATCACCTTCCAGAACTACTTCCGCCTCTACGAGAAGCTGGCAGGCATGACCGGCACGGCTGCGACCGAGGCAGACGAATTCCAGCAGATCTACAAGCTGGAAGTGGTGGAAATTCCCACCCATGTGCCGGTCGCGCGCCTCGATGAGGATGACGAGGTCTATCGCAGCTTTGACGAGAAAGTGCGCGCCATCATCCGCGAGATCATCGCGGCGCAGGAAAAGGGTCAGCCGCTGCTGGTCGGCACCACCTCGATCGAGCGGTCGGAACTGGTCGCCGACATGCTGCTGAAAGAGGGCTTCACCCAGCTTGATTTCTCCACGACCGAGGCGCTGAACCCTGTCTATGAGGCGGCGCGCGCCGGCAAGCCCTCGCGCTGCTTCGCTGTGCTCAACGCCCGCTTCCACGAGCAGGAAGCCTATATCGTGGCGCAGGCAGGTGTGCCCGGCGCCATAACCATTGCCACCAACATGGCAGGCCGCGGCACTGACATTCAGCTGGGCGGCAATGCCGACATGCGCATCGAGCATGATCTGGGCGTGCACCCGGCCGACGAGCCGCGCTCGCCCGAGCGGCAGGAGCAGGAAACACGCATTCGCACCGAGGTCGCCGAGTTCAAGAAGCGCGTGCTCGCCGCGGGCGGTCTCTACATCGTCGGCACCGAGCGCCACGAGAGCCGCCGCATCGACAACCAGTTGCGTGGCCGCGCGGGGCGCCAGGGCGATCCGGGCCGCTCGAAGTTCTTCCTGTCTTTGCAGGATGACCTGATGCGCATCTTCGGCTCTGACCGGATGGAAGGGATGCTGAACAAGCTTGGCCTGCAGGAGGATGAGGCCATCGTCCACCCATGGATCAACAAGGCGGTGGAAAAAGCACAGGGCAAGGTCGAGGCGCGCAACTTCGACCAGCGCAAGAACATCCTGAAGTATGATGACGTGATGAACGACCAGCGCAAGGTGGTGTTCGAGCAGCGCCGTGATTTCATGCGTGAGGACACGGTTCGCCCCACCATCGACGATATGCGCCATGCAGTGGTCGAGGATGTGGTGACACGGCGCATCCCGCCCGAGGCTTATCCGGAGCAATGGGATGCGAGCGGCCTCAAGGAAGACGTGCTGACCTTCCTCAATCTGGATCTGCCGATCGAGGATTGGGCGAAGGAAGAAGGCATTGCCGATGCCGAGCTGCGCGAGCGCATCCTGAAGGCCGCCAATGACGACTATGCCGCGCGCATCGAGCGCAACACCGAGCAGGTGATGGTCTATATCGAGAAGCAAGTGCTGCTGCAGACACTTGATCATCTCTGGCGAGAACATCTCGTGACGCTCGATCACCTGCGGCAGGTCGTTGGCTGGCGCGGCTATGCCCAGCGCGACCCGCTGAACGAATACAAGCAGGAGGCCTTCGAACTGTTTGACGGGCTCATCAACAAGCTGCGCGAGCAGGTGACCGGCAACCTGATGCGCATCGAGGTGCGCTTCGATGCAGCAGATGAGGCCGGCCCGGAAACCGGAGGCTTCGGCAGCGAGACGGCTGCACCCGCGCTGTCGAACTTCAGGTCGGAAGAAGTCGTCAGTCCCGACGCACGCGACCCGAATGACCCCTCGACATGGGGCCGCGTCGGCCGCAACGAGGCCTGCCCCTGCGGCTCCGGCAAGAAATTCAAGCACTGCCATGGGCAGATTGCCTGAAACGCGGCAGAAAGCCATGGCAGTGGTGGTAGAACGTGATAGCGAAATCAGCGTCGAGGTCGATTGGGCGGCAAAAGAGGTAGCAGCCTACACCCGTATCCTTGCATCGGCGCAGGCCAGTGTTACCGGCCAGGGCGAGCGCAAGTGGTCATCAGCAGCTGGCGCGGCTGCTGCGGTCATGGCAGGCGCTGCTGTCTTCATAGCAACACCATCGCCCCTTTGGATCACGCTCGCATTCTTCGCTGGCTTCGGCGCTGTGATGGCCGGGCAATGGGCCTACTATTTCGATATGCGGGACAGTGCGATCAGCGAACGTCTTTTCGCAGGCGATCCAGAAGCCTTCCCGCCACGAAAGACAACTTTAGGAAATGACTATCTGAGCGAAACCAGCTCAGGTCGTTATGGGAAAATTGCCCTGTCGGGCATCAAACGCGTGAGCCGCACAGAAGGGTTGATGATGATCTGGATCAGCCGTGCCGACGCGCTGGCCATTCCCGAGCGCTGTTTCACGACCCCTGCAGCGGCAGACACATTCGCAGCCACGCTGGAAGCACGCGTCAAGGCTGCTTCATTGACGCCTAAAGGCTGACACGCCCGCGTGCCACCAAGGCCTTCATGCGCTCGTCATGGGCGGACCATTGAACGCGGCTCTTGAGCTTGCGGCCTGTCGCCAGCCGTTTGGCTGCCTGCTGCGTGCCAATGGCCACGCCCATGCGCGTCGTGTCCGCCCTGAAGCCGAAGGTCGCCTCCGGCACGAGGCCGGTGACAGGATGGCCGACCGAGGCCAGATGCGTGCGCACATTGACGCAATAGCGCACAGACAGCACCGAGAACCGCGTCTCGTTATGACCAGCGCGATACTTCATGACAGCGGTGCAGATGTCACCCTTGGCCAGCCTCCATGCCTGGCCCAGATACATCACGCCAAGGCGGATATTGGTTTCAGGGTCAGCCAGCTCTTCCAGCGTGCCCTTGTGGCCCAGCATGCGCGCTGTCGGCGGCATCACCTGCATCAGGCCGACCTCGCCGGCTGCGCCCGCCGCACGGGGATTGTAGTTGCTCTCGACGCGCATCACGGCATCGGCGAGCGCAGAAGGCATGTCGTATTTCTCGGCCTCGCGTGCTGCCAGCTTGCGGAAACTGTCCTTGCCTGTCGCAGCGGTTGCAGACACCGGCTTGGGCACTGTTTCCGGCAAAACCTCTGCCTGCGCACTGCAGGACGCCGCGAACCACAGACCCGCCGCCAGCAGGGGTAACCCGATGCTGGCCGAGGTGTCGCGCATCACGAACTCACCCCCAGCCGTGACTATTCAACGGCAGGCAGGGTTGCGCGCGGCGCTGTTGCAGGGCGACGTATGGCACCGGCAGCAACAGGTGCAGGCGCTGCCGCTGGTGCAGGCTCGGCGCTGGAGCCGACAAATGGCACATAGCTGAAGGCGCGCTGGTAGATCGAGCGCTGGTCAGCGGCGGGGGCCGCTGGCGCCTCCGTCTTGGCCACCTCTGTGGTGCCGCGCAGGGCAGGCCTGGCCGAACCCGCACCGGCGGGCGCTGTCGCGACTGCCGTGCGCGGCGCAATCGGGCGTGGCGTTGCAGCAACAGGCGCTGCAGCCACTTCCGGCTCTATCGTGGCAGCGGAGCTGGCGGCAGCCAGCACAGCGTCATTGCTTGCCGAGGTGGCACGCGCCGTTCCCCGCGCATTGCCGCTGGAATCAAGCACAACGACGCGCGGGCCGCTTGTCAGCGCTTCGGGGCGGCTGATGCCGACATCGCGCGAGGCCCACGACGCCTTGGCGTTCAAACCGCTTGCGCCTGACGATGCGAGCGTGCGCTTGAAGCTGTCATGCTGGTCGCCGTCATCATAGATCAGCTTGATCGCGGGCGTGCCCCTGGCAATGAGCGCGGCCACCCGGCTGTCATCATCGCGGCGCTTGCTGGCAATGGCCTGGGCAAAACTCTCGCTCTGCGGCAATGCTGCGCAGTTGCCATCCCGCCCGAAGGCATAGCGTGCATTGCAGACGGCCACCTGCGGCTGCGTCCTGGTGGCTTCGAACACGTCGGAGCCCTCTTTCAGGTTGCGCCAGAATGGCATGTTGGGGTCAAGCCGGTGCTTGGTGAGGTTCTCAGCCGTCATGCGGAAGGGAAACGATTGCATCTGCACCGAACGCTGGCCGCCGCTATGGGCCTCGCGCACCAGCGCATAAAGCTCTGCAATCTGGTCATCGGTCATCGAGTAGCAGCCCGATGACGAGCAGGCACCATGCACCATCAGATGCGCGCCAGTGCGGCCATGGGCCCGGTCGAACGCATTGGGATAACCCATGTTGAACGACAGGTAGAACGCGGAATTCGGATTCATGTGAACAGGCGCGATGTCATAGAAACCCTCGGGCGCCATGCGGTCGCCCTCGCGCTTCTTGGGGCCTAACTGGCCTGACCAGCGGCACATCGGATAGGTCTTCAGCAGCGCATATTGCCCGTCGGCACGGCGCTTCCAGACCTCAAGCTCGGATTCTTTCTTGAACGAACGGATCAGGATCGGCTGATCGCGCGTCATGCCCTTCTCGTTGAAAAGGGCATACATTTCCGGCGGCAGCGGCACAGTGTGGCGCTGACCCGTGCGATTGCGGCTCTCCTCGCAAGCACCGACCGAAACGGCGACCAATGCCGCCAATGTGAGGTTTTTCCAGTTCAAATGACCCACAACCCTGTAACGCAACCGGGAAGGCAGAAACGGCTGCCAGCCGGAACCTGTTGCACTCGACGCATCGCAAAAGGATTTATGACCGTTAGCCTTGACTGTTCCTTACCACAACAGTCGCAAAACTCACGATATGGTCAACACAGTGTTAAGGGCCAAAATGTGACGTCTGCCCTGCAAAAGCCCGAAATTCTGAAACGGGCGCTATTTGAATCCTTCAGAGATTGCGCCCGATGCCCAGAAACTTGGCCTCTCGCTGCGATGTGAGCGTCGCTGCATCCAGCCCGGCCATGGTGGTAAGCTGTGTGGCGATTGCCTGGCCTGCCGACGCGATTGCCGCTTCCGCATCACGATGCGCACCACCGGTCGGCTCGACCACCACCGAATCGATCACGCCGAACCGGAAGAGGTCCTGCGCTGTGATCTTCATGCCCGTCGCCGCATCCTGCGCCCGTGCCGTGTCGCGCCAGAGAATCGAGGCCGCCCCCTCCGGCGAGATCACGGAATAGATCGAATGCTCCATCATCAGTACGCGGCTGGCGGTGGCCACCGCGATGGCGCCTCCCGAGCCACCTTCGCCAATGACAATGGCGATGCTTGGCGTCGGCAGCCCGAGGCAGGCGTCCGTCGAGCGGGCAATGGCCTCGGCCTGGCCACGTTCCTCGGCCTCGATGCCGGGATAAGCGCCGGGCGTGTCGACAAAGCTCAGCACCGGCAGGCCAAACCGCCCGGCCATCTCCATCAGGCGCACGGCCTTGCGATAGCCCTCGGGCTTGGGCATGCCGAAATTATGCTTGATGCGCGCTTCGGTATTGGCGCCTTTTTCCTGCCCTATCACGCAAACGGCCTCGCCGCGGAAACGGCCAAAACCGCCAATGATCGCCTCGTCTTCGCCAAAGGCACGATCCCCCGCCAGGGGCGTAAATTCCTCGATCAGGCCTGCGCAGTAATCAACAAAATGCGGTCGCTGCGGATGGCGCGCGACAAGGGTCTTCTGCCAGGGCGTCAGCGTCGCATAGACCTCTTTCAGGGCCTGGGCTGCACGCGCCTCCAGCCGCTGGATCTCCTCGGTCAGCGAGACGCCGTCGCCCTTGGCTTCAAGCGCGCGCAGTTCCGCGACCTTTGCCTCAAGCTCCGCCACCGGCTTTTCGAAATCGAGATAGCTGCGCATTCACATCTTCCTGTCAGGCGTCACCGTCTGGGACTGGCAAATTTCGGCGGACCTAGGCGCAGGCCAAGGCCCCTTGTCAACTGAATCCCGCCCCGCTCTCGTCATCGCCGCCTTGCTGCCAATGCTTCGTCCGTGTGGTTGTCGCAGGGGCAGGCAGCAGCAGGGGCCGAAAGGCAAAGGCACGGCGCGTGGCGCGCAGGGGCGCCTTCCGGTAGAATTGCTTGGTGGCATCCACCACATGCACACCTGCCAGCGGCAGGGACAGACTGCGCCCGGCCTTTTCCCACAAGGCTGCCGATTGCATCAGGAAGCGACGCGGCAAGGGCGGCACGTAGAGTGCCTCGGACCAGTTCTCCGGCGAGAGCATGGTGCGGCGCATCAGCGCCTCCAGCTGGCTGCGGCTGTAGGGCCTGCCATGGCCGAAGGGCGTCGTGTCCATCCGCGCCCAGAGCCCGCGCCGGCTTGGGACCACGGCCAGCAGACGCCCGCCCGGCCCCAGCACGCGCCAGACCTCTTCCAGCAGTTCTTCGGGGCTTTCGCTCTCTTCCAGCGCATGAATGACCATGATCCGGTCAATCGAGGCATCAGGCAGCGGCAGCGTCGTGGGTTCGACCAGCGCCGAGGCTGACAGGCCGGAGGATGGCCAGTTCACCACGCCTTGAGTCGCAGGCATCAGAGCCAGTGTGCGCTCGGCCCCTTCGCGCAGCAGAGCAAGATAAGGCACGGCAAAGCCGATGCCGGCCACGCGCAGGCCCCGCACATCCGGCCAGAAGCGCAAGGCGACATCACCCACGAACCGCCGGGCCACATGGCCAAGCGGGCTGGCATAGAAGGCACGCAGATCCACGACATCCAGCGACACGTCATTCACCCAAAAGGCATCTGCCCCCGAATGTCGGCAGGCTCTGCATCAGCGTTCAACATGGCTGTTCCCGCCACCAGCACAAGAGGCGTTTGCCAGATGAACAGCACAGCCTTGCAACAAAGCGCTCGCATCCATGGAGCTGCCGGGTATGGTGGCGCGCAAATCACCCGAGACGAAAGCAGGCAAATGGCAAAGTTCCAGACCCATATCTTCCGCTGCCTGGATGACAATACCGGCCTGCTGCTGCGCGATGTCGCCACAGGCGCATGCGCGGCCGTCGATGTGCCGGATGCAGACGCGGTGCTGGCAGCCGCCCGTGCGAAAGGCTGGACCATCACCGATGTGCTGGTCACGCATGAGCATGGCGACCATGTGCAGGGCGTCGCGGCACTCAAGGCTGCAACTGGAGCAAGGGTGCAGGGCCCGGCAGAGGCTGCTGATGTCGCCCCGGTTGATACCATCCTGGGCGAAGGCAGCACAGCCAGCTTCGGCGCACTCGCCTTCGACGTCTGGCACACACCGGGCCACTGCCCCGGCCACCTGACCTATGTCGCGCGCGAGGCGGCACTGGCGCTGGTGGCCGATGTCGTCTTCGTCATGGGCTGCGGGCGGATCATCTCCGGCAGCGCCGCGCAGCTCTGGACCTCGATTTCGCGCATCATGGCACTGCCGGGCGAAACGCTGCTGGTCACGGGCCATGACTACACCTCGTCCAATGCCCGCTTTGCGCTGGCGATGGAGCCGCAGAATGCCGAGCTGAAAGCGCGTGTCAGTGAGGCCGAGCGCCGCAAGGCAAACGGTGAATTCTGGTCCAGCACTACAGTGGCAGAAGAACACGCGACCAACCCTTACTTTCGCGCAGGCGAGCCCTCGCTTGCTGCGGCGGTCGGGCTTGTTGGTGCAGACGCAGGCCGTGTCTTTGCCGCCCTGCGCGAAGCCAAGAACAAGTTCTGACATCAGCCTCATTCGAGCCCGCCATGACCATCCAGACCACCGCTCCTGAGGCCATCATCCGCAAGCTCGGGCTCATCCCCCATCCCGAAGGCGGCCACTACCGCGAAACCTTCCG
>JANMMX010000131.1:0-11525 GCA_031373605.1 Allobosea sp.
CGACTACGCGCTGCACACGATCCTTGCCGAAATCTGGGCTGTGGTGGCGGAAGCCAACCGCTACTTCGCATCGCAAGAGCCGTGGAAGCTCACCAAGACCGATCCGGCGCGGCGCGACACGGTGCTTTATGTCACAGCTGAGACGTTGCGGGCGGTTGGGCTGATGGCGCAGCCGTTCATTCCGTCTTCCGCTGAAAAGCTGCTCGACCTGCTGGGCGTGCCCGCTGAACAGCGCCAGTTTGCGCATGTCGGCAGCGCGAACCGGCTGGGCTCGGCCACAGCCTTGCCAGCGCCCGCGCCGATCTTTCCGCGCTATGTCGAGCCGGAAGCTGTGGGCGAGGGGGCATAATGCCGGACCAGCTTGATCTCGTCGACACGCATTGCCATCTCGATTTCCCGGAATTCGAGGATCTCGACGCTCTGGTTGCGCGCGCGCAATCGGCAGGCATCAACCGGATGGTGACGATCTCGACGCGCGTCTCGCGGTTCGCCACCTACACGGCTATCACTGAGCGCTTCAGCAATGTCTGGTGCACGGTCGGCACACATCCCCATGGCGCACATGAGGAGCTGGACGTCACGGCCGAACAGCTGGCGATGCTTTCAAAGCATCCCAAATGCGTCGGCATCGGGGAAGCCGGGCTGGACTATCACTATGACAAGAGCCCGCGTGATGCCCAGGCGCAAGGACTGCGCACCCACATCGCTGCCGCCCGCATGACGCAGTTGCCCTTGGTGATCCATGCAAGGCAGGCGGATGAGGACATGGCTGCGATGCTGCGCGAGGAAATGGGGAAGGGCGCCTTCCCGGCGATTCTCCACTGCTTCTCGTCCGGCCCAGAACTGGCACGCACCGGCATCGAGCTTGGGCTCTACATTTCGTTCTCCGGCATTCTGACCTTCAAAGCCTCGGAGGAACTGCGCCAGATCGCGCGTGATGTGCCGCTGGACCGGCTGCTGGTGGAAACCGATGCGCCCTACCTTGCGCCGATGCCCCATCGCGGCAAGCGCAACGAGCCGGCCTATGTCGTAGAAACGGCCAGAGTTCTGGCAGAGGTCAAGGGCGTCTCGCTTCTCGACATGGCGCGCATCACGACGGCCAATGCAAAGCGCTGCTACTGGAAGATGGACCATGCCAGCCCTGCAGAGGCGCGATGACCCTTAAGGTCACCATCCTGGGATGTGGCTCATCTGGCGGCGTGCCACGTCCGGGGACAGGCTGGGGTGCCTGCGATCCGGCCAACCCGAAGAACCGGCGGCGGCGCTGTTCCATTCTCGTCGAGCAAAAAGGCAGCAAAGGCACGACGCGCATTCTGGTTGACACATCGCCTGACCTGCGCGAACAGCTGATTGACGCTGACGTGAGACATCTCGACGCGATACTCTTCACCCATGATCACGCCGATCACACCCATGGCATCGATGACATCAGGCCGCTTGTCATTCACATGCGCAAGATCATTCCGGCCTATGCGACGCAGGTCACCGAATCGACGCTGCGGCAGCGCTTTGGCTACATTTTCGAGACGCCAGAAGGCTCTGACTACCCACCCATCATGACGCTGTGGCCGATGCGTCCGGCACATGAGGTTCAAATCGAGGGCGCCGGCGGGATGCTGACGGCACTGCCGTTCAGCATGGAGCATGGACGCGGCTATGAAGCGCTTGGGTTCCGCTTCGGCAATCTGGCTTATGCCAGTGATGTCAGTGATTTGCCGCGAGAGGCTCAGGAGAGACTGCAGGGTCTGGACGTGCTGGTTCTCGATGCCTTGCGCTACACCCGCCATCCGACGCATTTCAGCGTGTCAGAGGCCTTGGCAATGATCGAGACACTGAAGCCCAGGCGCGCCGTGCTGACAAACCTGCACACTGATCTCGACCATGCAAAGCTCACAGCGGAACTGCCAGAGGGCGTGGAAGCCGCCTTTGATGGTATGGAGCTCGTCATTTAAGTTCCATAATATGTCTTATGCGAATCAAGGTGGCCCCGATGCGTTCGATCTCATCGTGCACGAGCCGGCGTCCCGATCAGGCTCCAGGGTTTGACAGCTCCTCTGCGTCCCCATCCACAACGGTCCGTGCAATCGCTCCGCTGAAGCCCTGACGCATGAGGGCTGCGACATCCTTCTGGCGATACGTTTCGCGCTCGGCCCTGCGCCAGGGCCCCAGCCGCTTCCGGCGTGCAGCGATCACCGCAGCCTCATGGTCGCCATCGCCAAGCCCGGCGGTCGTGCTGGCAACCAGCTCGCGGGTCACGCCCTTGGCAGAGAGCCGCACGGCAATCATGCGCGCCGATTGCCCTTTGCGCCGCAGCGAGGCACTGCGGTTCTCGGCAAAACGCTTGTCATCGACCAATCCGATCTTGACCGCGCGCGCCACCACCTCGTCGATCATCGCCCGGAAGCTGGCCGGGTCGTCGCCATGGTGTCGGCACGAGTTCCAGACCTTGCGTTCAAGCACACGGGCGAGCTGCGCTGATGGTGCGGCATAGCGCTCCAGGTAATGCTTGGCGGCATTCTGGAGATACAATGCCGTGATCTTACGCGGCACCTTGCGCTTCTGCTCAGCAAACCGCGCTGACGGATTGCCTGCCGGGGGCTCTGAATCGTCACGAAAAGCGGCCATAGTCGCCCTACTCGTCCGCGCGGCCCGATGAGCCGCGCAAGCCCTTGTCACGGCTGCGCTTGGCCTTGGAATCGAGCCTGCGCAATTGCGAACCGTAGGTGGCCTTGGTCGGTCGGCGCAATTTCGGGCGCTGCGAAGCTTCTATCAGGATGGCTTTCAGCCGCTCCAGCGCATCGGCCCGGTTGCGTTCCTGCTCGCGAAAGCGCTGCGCAATGATGACAATGACCCCATCTTTCGTCATGCGCTGGCCGGCGACGTTCGGCAGCCGCTCGCGCACGTGGTCCGGCAGCACGGCGGCGGCTGCATCAAAGCGCAGCTGAACGGCTGACGAGACCTTGTTGACGTTCTGTCCGCCGGGGCCGGAAGCGCGCACAAAGGTTTCGCTCAGGTCTTTCTCGTCAATGGCGATGAAAGGCGTGACTTGAATCATGGAGGCAAGCTACTTCATTTGCTCACCCGATGCAGCCCGCCCCGGCCGACGGAGTTCGCTTTCATGGAACCATCCCGCGACATGTCCCGGCTGATCGAGATCATGGCGGCGCTTCGCACGCCTGAGACCGGCTGCCCATGGGATCTGGAACAGAGCTTCGCAACGATTGCTCCTTACACGATCGAAGAGGCCTATGAGGTCACGGACGCGATCGCGCGTGGCGATCTGCACGATCTGAAAGACGAGCTCGGCGATCTCCTGCTGCAGGTGGTGTTTCACGCCCGCCTGGCCGAAGAAGAAGGCGCCTTTGCCTTTGCCGATGTGGTCGAGGCCATTACCACCAAGATGGTGCGGCGCCACCCCCATGTCTTTGGCGACACGCGTGATCTCACGCCCGCCCAGGTCAAGGCGCTCTGGCACCAGATCAAGGCTGAGGAACGTGCCGCCAAGGCGCAGGCGCGCACGGATGCCGGTTTGCCGCCATGCACGGAGGACAAGGGACTTTTGTCCGGCATTCCGACCTCCCTGCCCGCGCTGACCCGTGCCTGGAAACTGCAGGCCAAAGCCTCGACCGTCGGCTTTGACTGGAATGACGTGAAGCTGGTCATTGCCAAGCTGCGTGAAGAAACGGCGGAGGTTGAGCAAGCGCTTGCATCCGGTAACAAGGCTGCGATCACGGAAGAAATCGGCGACGTCCTGTTTGTCGTTGCCAACCTGGCGCGCCATGCCGGGCTTGACCCTGAATCCTGCCTTGCCGGCTGCAATGCCAAGTTCGAGCGCCGCTTCGGTCATATCGAGCAGACACTGGAGGCCGCAGGTCGCGCGTTGAAGACAGCCTCGCTCGATGAGATGGAAGCGCTCTGGCAACAGGCCAAGCAGATCGAAAAGGCGCTCGCTGGCATTTGACCCGTCATTGCTTCGCTTCGCTCGCAATGACGCTTCAGGTCATTTGCCGCTTGGCGCTTCGCCTGCCTGCGCCTCGGGGAAGCGTGAGAGGAACGCCCCTGCCCGTTCCGGCGGCAAGCGCACGACCAGCGACAGCGTTCCATCGTCTGCATCAGTCCGTTCAAGGATCTCGGATTCGGCATGCAGCCAGGCGAGTGACTTGCCGTCGCCAGGCGGCAGTTCCAGCCGGTAGACGGGGCGCGACAACGCTATGCGGGCTTCGATGCCATCGAGAAGGTCTGAGACCCCCTCGCCTGTCAGCGCCGAGAGCGGCACCGGGCGGGTAGCTACAGGTTTCAGTGCAGCAAGCGCCACCTGTTTCTGGCGCTCTTCTTCATCCAGCAGGTCAAGCTTGTTCCAGACTTCGATGATGCGCTGGCCATTAGCCGGGTCGATGCCGAGGTCTTTCAGAATTCCCGTCACGTCCTGCGCCTGTGCTTCGCTGTCCTCATGCGCAACATCGCGCACATGGAGGATCACATCAGCTTCGATTGCGTCCTCCAGCGTGGCGCGGAAAGCGGCCACCAGCATCGTAGGCAAATCAGAAATGAAGCCCACCGTGTCAGACAGCATGATGCGTGCGCCATGCGGCAGCTTCAGCGCGCGCGCCGTTGGGTCCAGCGTTGCAAACAGCATGTCCTGCGCCAGCACCTCGGCTGACGTCAGGCGGTTGAACAGCGTAGATTTTCCGGCGTTTGTGTAGCCTACGAGTGCCACAACCGGATAAGGCACCCGCTGCCGGGCCTTGCGGTGCAGGCCGCGCGTCCGGGTGACGGTTTCCAGATCGCGCTCGATCTTGGTCATGCGCTCCTGAATGACGCGCCTGTCCGCCTCGATCTGGGTTTCGCCAGGACCACCCAGAAAGCCAAAGCCGCCACGCTGGCGCTCAAGGTGCGTCCAGGAGCGAACAAGACGGCTCTTCTGGTAGGTCAGATGGGCGAGCTCGACCTGCAATGTGCCTTCGCGCGTGCGGGCGCGACGCCCGAAAATCTCGAGGATAAGACCTGTCCGATCAATTACCTTGCAGCCAAAGGCCTTCTCAAGGTTGCGCTGCTGCACCGGCGACAGCGCACAGTCCATGACGACCAGTCCCGCCTCTTCCGCCTCGACGAGTGCTGCAATCTCTTCGACCTTGCCGGAGCCAAGATAGGTTGCCGGGCGCAGCGTCGAAAGCGGCGCAATGAACGCCTGCGCAATCGTCAAGTCGATGGCTGCGGCAAGACCCATCGCCTCATCAAGGCGCGCGGCAGTCGACCTGCCATTGTCAGCGGCCTTGGAGCGACGCACGAGATAGGGCCCGATGACAAGGGCGCGCGTATCGGCTGCCAAAGCACGTTCGGCTGCGTCAAAGGTGATGCCGGATTGAAACCCGGTCGGTTCGCTCACGTGGGGTCAGACCTTGTCGACGTCTTCAGGCTCAAACAGCTGAACCGGAGCACCGGGCATGATGGTCGATATGGCGTGCTTGTAGACGAGTTGGGAATGGCCGTCACGGCGGAGCAACACGCAGAAATTGTCAAACCAGGTGACAACACCTTGCAGCTTCACGCCATTGACCAGGAAGATGGTGAGCGGGATTTTCTGCTTGCGGACGTAATTGAGAAACGTGTCCTGCAGATTCTGTGCGCGTTCCGTGGCCATTCTCAGCCCCTCTTGTTGGGATCGCCCGCCGGATGAGGCACGATCCAATCGATTTTAACGGACGCATGCTCTTGTGCGTCGCAGCAAAATCCCGACGCCGTTAAGATCGTGATGTTTTCGTCAGATGCAAGGGGTTCGCTGCTGCAAATCTGAGCCATCTGCCTCCTTTGCATGCAGCATGGGAGAATGTGCTGTGTGCATTCATGGTGCTTCACCTTGCGACAATTTCCTGATTGACTGCAGGAGTCGGTGACGTTCCGGGCCGAAATACACGAGCTGCCGACTGGCCGCGCGCGACTTCTCCCGGACAGAAAGCGCTGCATCCGCTGCCATTTGCCGCATGTCGCGGTGGGTGGACCTCACATGTCTCGCTGGAGCCTTGCCATGGCCAAGAAGTTGATCCGTCTCGCTGCCGCATTGCTGGGCATTTCAGCAAACCTGATGCCGCTCGCAGCGCAAGCAGAGCAGATGGTCTGGCAATTCAAGAGCACTTACAAATACAAGGTCGAGTTCCAGCTCTATGCACAAGGGCGCAACAACATCTGGCCGGGATCGACGAAGGTCTACGCGCTGAAGGACTCCAAGCCGTATCGCTATCCCATCAGCTGCAATCGTGGCGATTACATCTGCTATGGCGCATGGTCGGCTGGCAAAAGCGCAACCTATTGGGGCGTCGGACAGGGCAACAAGCACAAATGCAAGGATTGCTGCTACGTCTGCGGCAACGCCAATCCTCCGCTGAAAACTCTGACGCCCTGACAGGCTTCGCTTTAACGAAAAAACCCCGCGCATCTCTGCGCGGGGTCTAAAACACTGGATGACTGACGCCAGAGGCGATCAGCCGCCCATCACGGTGCCCGGATCGATCTTGACGCCCGGGCCCATGGTCGACGAAATCGCGACGCGCTGGATGTAGGTGCCCTTCGAGCCGGCAGGCTTGGCCTTGGCGACGGAGTCGGCAAAGGCGCGGATGTTTTCGGTCAGCTTGTCAGCCGAGAACGAGACCTTGCCAACAGCGGCGTGGACGATGCCAGCCTTTTCGACGCGGAACTCGACCGAGCCGCCTTTGGAGGCGGCGACCGCCGTCGTCAGGTCCATGGTCACTGTCCCAACCTTCGGGTTCGGCATCAGGCCGCGCGGGCCCAAGACCTTACCAAGACGGCCAACCAGCGGCATCATGTCCGGCGTGGCGATGCAGCGATCGAAATCGATCGTGCCCTTGCCGACGATCTCGACCAGATCCTCGGCGCCAACGATGTCAGCTCCGGCTTTCTTGGCCTCTTCCGCCTTGGCACCACGGGCAAACACTGCAACCCGCAGCACGCGGCCGGAGCCGTTCGGCAGGTTGCAGACGCCGCGCACCATCTGGTCCGCATGACGGGGATCAACGCCAAGGTTCATCGAGACTTCAACCGTCTCATCGAACTTTGCCGTTGCGCGATCCTTCACGAAGCCAACGGCTTCGCTGAGGCTGTAGAGCTTGGTGCGGTCAATGCCTTCACGGCCCGAACGCACACGCTTTCCTGATTCTGCCATTGTCCCCTCCTCAGCCCACAACTTCCAGGCCCATGGACCTGGCCGAACCACGGATCATTGCGACAGCCGCATCGACCGAGTCGCAATTGAGATCGGCCATCTTCTTTTCGGCGATCTCGCGCAGCTGCGCCGTCGTCACCTTGCCGGCAATCGCCTTGCCTGGCGTCTTGGAACCCGAGGTCAGGCCAGCGGCCTTCTTCAGGAAAAACGACACTGGCGGCTGCTTCATCTCGAAGGTGAAGGAGCGGTCCTGATATGCGGTGATGATCACCGGTATCGGGGTGCCCTTCTCCATCTGCCCGGTCTTCGCGTTGAAGGCCTTGCAGAATTCCATGATGTTGAGGCCGCGCTGGCCGAGCGCAGGGCCAATCGGGGGCGAAGGGTTCGCCGCACCGGCTGGAACCTGAAGCTTCACGTAACCCGCGATCTTCTTTGCCATAATGGCTGCTCCTGTCGCGCGCCCGGTGCCAACCGGAACGACGACAACCCGGATTTTGGCACTCTGGCCTACCACCCGGGTGGTTGCAGGGCGTGGTGCGGCATGAAACTCCGGCTGGCTGGCCGGCATGCCTCCCACACAATGTGCAGGCGCTATCGCACACGAAGCGCCTGATTCAAAGCAAAATCAGCCCGCCCGCATGACGCGGGCAGCGAATGCTGCCTCAGATTTTTTCGACCTGGCTGTATTCCAGCTCGACCGGCGTGGCGCGGCCAAAGATGGAGACAGCGACCTTGAGGCGCGAACGATCCTCGTCGATTTCCTCAACTGTGCCATTGAACGAGGCAAACGGGCCATCGGCGACCTTGACCTGCTCGCCGATCTCGAAGGTGATCGACGGCTTGGGACGATCAATGCCCTCGGCCACCTGTCCCTTGATGCGCAGGGCTT
The DNA here is from genome assembly GCA_031373605.1 of Allobosea sp. Taxonomy (GTDB): domain Bacteria; phylum Pseudomonadota; class Alphaproteobacteria; order Rhizobiales; family Beijerinckiaceae; genus Allobosea. The sequence continues at coordinate 8,067 of JANMMX010000131.1, forward strand.
CATGCTCGGGAATGGCTTGCGGCTTGGCCTTGTCGGCGCCCAGAAAGCCCGTGACCTTCGGGGTGTTCTTGATGAGGTGGTAGACCTCGTCGGTCAGGTCGCATTTCACCAGCACGTAGCCGGGGAAGAACTTGCGCTCCGCATCGACCTTGCGGCCGCGACGCACCTCGACGACCTTCTCGGTCGGCACAAGCACCTCTTCGAACTTGTCAGCGAGGTTCCGCTGGGCGGCCTGATCCTTGATGGATTGGGCAACCTTGTTCTCGAAATTCGAATAGGCGTGGACGATGTACCAGCGTGTGTTCACGTGTCTGCTCCGCTCAGCGCGCGCCGAGGATAAGGCCGAGCGACCAGCGAATGATCGAGTCGGTGAAGAAAAAGAAGATGCTTGCAACAACGACCATCAGAAGAACGAGGCCGGTGGTGATGAGCGTTTCGCGCCGCGAGGGCCAGGTGACCTTGGCGCCTTCGGAGCGAACCTCCTGAAGGAACTGGAACGGGTTCTTGGCCATCGCGCAACGTGTCCTGATCTCGGCGCGGCCTTCCCCGCTCCGCCACCCGGCAGCTCGAACAAGATCACGCTTTCATGAATGCAGCGGTCCTAGCGCGACAGCCGCGCGCCGTCAATTGGCGGTTGAGCTGGGCGGGGCAGGATGCACGGCGGATCAGGGCGTTTGGCGCAGCTGCGCGGATCAAACAGCTTGCATAGGAATAATTACACATAGGAATTATCGCCTATTCGCTATACCGAACGGGAGCGTCTTGAACATGTCGCCCGGTTGAAGGCAATGCCAGCCGCTGCTGCTCTCTCAATCACACAGAGACTTTGGAGGATATGCGCCAGCCAAGGGCGGTTCAAAGTATCGGCCGTGGTCGCCAATCCTGCTCGTAATAATTCGCCCAATGCTCGGTCAGCCTGGGGTTGAGCAGGAAGAGTGTCCCGTCCGAAAGCTTGAACAGGCCGATCTTTCGCAAATACGACCAGGTCTTGATGGTGTGGACGAGCGACAATCCGAGCGCATCGGCAAGGTGCTGGCGTGTCAGGGCGAAGGCGAAACCGCCATCTTTCACCAGGTCAAGATGATCGCAGCGCCGATAGAGGCTGAGGATCAGTGCGGCCATGCGCTCGCGCGCCGTGCGTTGCCCGACCGATGTCAGTGCTTCATCAACGAGGTTCTCTTCCCGCGCGCCGAGCCAGGAGAGCTCGAAGGCCAGCTGCGGCATCTGCTTGAAAAGACTCCAGATTTTCTGGCGGGAAAAAACGCAGAGTTCGACATCTGTCAGAGCCTCAATGCTGTGATCCGAGGCATCCAGCAGCGAGGCCTGCAGACCCAGAATATCACCCGGCAGCAGGAAATTGAGAATCTGGCGCCTGCCATCAGGCAAGGTCTTGTGGCGAAAGGCCCAGCCGCTGAACAATGTGAAGAGCTCGGCATCGACTTGCCCCTGATGCACGATTTCGGTGCCGCGCTCCACACGTCGGTGCTGAACTTTCATGCTCTGGATGAATGCAATTTCTTCGGCATTCTTCTTCTTGAATGCCCGTCTCGCCCGTAGCGGGCAGGTTTCGCACCGCACTTTTAGCGGTGTGTTGCGCTCAGACATGGTGTTGGTTTCGGACACGTTCCCCCCTGTCGGCAAACCTTCATGCTGCAAATGACACAGCATGAGCATCCCGGTCACACGATGACGCGTCGGCGCCTTTCACACTAACAGATTCTGTCCTCGCTTTTGCCGGAGATGGAACCCGGCTGCCGATGAAACGTTCTGGTCTCGACGTTAACTCAACCAAGGATGAGGCCATGGCCAGCAACGCTGCAGGAACAACCGATCACCAGAGCCGCCAGAAGGTTCTGGACATGATCAAGGACATCCAGATTTCGCTCATGATAACGACCGATGATGACGGCACGTTGCGCTCGCGACCGATGGCAGCCCATCGCACGAGCGATGATGGGCATCTCTGGTTTTTTACCAACGTGACATCACCAAAGGTGGAGCAGATCGAGGGCAACCCTGCCATCCTGCTCGCCTATTCCGACCCTGACAGCCAGAATTATGTGTCAGTGACCGGCAAGGCCGAGATCGTGCGTGACCGGGCCAAGATCAAGGAACTTTGGAGCGACACCCTGAAAGCATGGTTTCCCAAGGGACAGGATGATCCCGAGATCGCGCTCATCAAGGTGGAGATCAAGGCAGCCGAATACTGGGACGGTCCATCATCGACGATGGTTCTGGCCTACGGCTATCTCAAGGCCCGTCTGACTGGCGAGCCCGCACATCCCGGCGAGAACGAGCGCGTCAGGTTCTGATGCCGAGGGCGGGGCCGGGCCGAGCCTTCTGCTGACCCAAGTCCTGAATCGCCTGCCTGCGGCTAAACCAGCAGCGAGCAGGCATTCCGGGCACGAGAACCGGTGGGGCAGAATTGGCAGGGGAGGAGGGATTCGAACCCACGACCTACGGTTTTGGAGACCGCCACTCTAACCAGCTGAGCTACTCCCCTGTCCCGCCTGCCATACAAACTGCTGCTCGCCAGCGCAACTCCCGTGTTTCCGGCAGCGCTGCACTGCGAGGCTGTTTTGCCTTGAAAATCCCCTGCCCTGTCCCTCTGCGTGCGACTTGTTTCACGCAGTCTGATCGCAACTTAAGCGATCTCTTAACTCTGCTGACATGTTTGCGTCACATCCGGCGGGCAATTCGCCCGGGATGAGCGATGATTCACGTCCTGAACACGGTTCGAGCCGACACTCAGCCTTCCCGTGGAGGGACGGCATGATGTTATGGGATGGAATTGCTCGCCGAGCTTTTGGAATGGGTGGCGGCGGACCGACAATGACCGATATCACGAGCGGCACAGCCGCACGATCTGTTGCGCGCCCCAAGCTGGGGCTTGCCCTTGGCGGCGGTGCCGCCCGCGGCTGGGCCCATCTGGGTGTCCTGCAGGCGCTGGAAGAAGCCGGTTTCAGGCCCGATATCATCGCGGGGACTTCGATTGGGGCGGTCGTCGGCGGGTGCTATGTTGCGGGCAAGATGGGCGAGCTTGAAGAGTTTGCCCTCAGTCTCACCAAGCGCCGCGTTGTTGGCCTGATGGATTTTCACATCGGTGGCTCGGGCCTGATTTCCGGCGGGCGTCTCAAGCGCCTGCTTGAGTTGCACCTGGCGACAACGCGCATCGAGAGCCTGCCGACCAAATTTGCCGCCATTGCGACAGAACTCGGCACGGGTCACGAAATCTGGCTGACCCATGGCCCCGTCGTCGAGGCCCTGCGCGCATCTTACGCGCTGCCGGGCGTCTTTGATCCGGTGAAGCTCGGCGGCCGCTGGCTGATGGACGGGGCGCTGGTCAATCCGGTGCCTGTCACAGCTGCACGCGCGCTTGGGGCCGACGTGGTGATCTGCGTCAATCTCAATGGCGATACCGGCGGGCGCGGCACCATCATTCAGTCCCATGCCGCAGAT
>JANMMX010000139.1:0-9355 GCA_031373605.1 Allobosea sp.
AAGTGTTCTGTACCCGGCACCTGGCCGACAATCGCCATGTGTGGCCGTGACGTGCGCCACAGGAACAGCAGGAGCGACAGCGAGACGCCTGCCGTGATTCCGACCTCCACACCGACCAGAAGCACGCTCAGGATCGTGACACCCATCGCCGCGAAATCGGACTTCGAATAAGCGTAGGTGCGTTTGATCGCGGCAATGTCCACAAGCGAGAGCACAGCCACGATGATGGTTGCGGCCAGGACTGCCTGTGGCAGGAACCGAAACAACGGCGTCAGAAACACGGTCGCTGCGAGGATACCGACCGCCGTATAGGCCCCTGCAAGTGGCGTTTCCGCACCCGCATCGAAGTTCACCACAGAGCGGGCGAAACCTCCCGTCACAGGATAGCCGCCCGATAAGGCCGAGGCGATGTTGGATGCGCCAAGCGCGGTCAGTTCCTGATTGGGCACAATTCTTTGCCGCCGTTTCGCCGCAAGCGTCTGTGCGACTGACACGGATTCAACGAAGCCCACGAGGCTGATCAGCACGGCTGGCAGCAGCAATTGTCGCCATAGGCCGAAGTCAAAGGACGGAAGCGCAAAGGGCGGCAGGCCAGCTGGGATTTCACCGACGATCTTCACGCCCTTTTCAACGAGGCCGAAGCCCATCACGGCGAGGATCGATAGGACAATGGCCGCTACCGGCCCGGCCTTTGCAATCATGTCCGCCAGGCGAGACTTCAAGCCGCGCGCCAGCAGCAGGGGCTTCAGCCGTTTGCGTGCCCAGAACAGGAAGGCCGTCGCCGAGACCCCGATGACCACGGTGTAAGGATTAACGCTGCCTATTCCAGCAGAGAGTCCGGCAACCAGATGCGGAAGCGTGTCTCCCTCCGCCTTGATCCCCAGAATGTGCTTGAGCTGGCTCGTCGCAATCAGGATGCCTGAGGCGGTAATGAAACCTGAAATCACCGGATGGCTGAGGAAATTCGCCAGGAAGCCAAGCCGGAACACCGCAATGGCAAGGAGCACGATGCCCGAAAGAAATGCGAGCGTGATTGCCGCCGTCAGATATTCTGGGGTCCCCGAAGCCGCAATCTGGCCCGCAGCAGCTGCCGTCATCAACGACACCACGGCGACCGGCCCCACCGCCAGCGCACGGCTCGTGCCGAACAGCGCGTAGGCGATGAGCGGCAGGATAGAGGCATACAAGCCGATCTGCGGCGGCAGCCCCGCCAGCATGGCATAGGCCAGGCTCTGCGGCACAAGCATGATCGTCACGATCAGTGCCGCAGCAAGGTCGTTGACGGCCTGGGGTCTTGTGTAGGCCGAGCCCCAGGTAAGGATCGGAAAAAGCGACCGCAGTGAGGTCATGATTTTGTCTGATCCAGCATTGTCGACGATCGGGTGCCACAAACGATGGCGCTGATACTTCTGAAAGCACACTAGTCAGCAGGCTTGATCAATGAGGGTGCCGCCGCCTTGGACGAGTTCTCCGCCATGGACCACAGGGTCGATGAACGCGCGCCTGAACGGCAATAGGCGAGCACGGGTTTGGGCAGCGTGTCGACCAACTCGCCGAAGCGCATCGCATCAGTGCCCGTCACCTGTCCTGAAATGACAGGAAGGAAGGCGGCGCCAAGACCCCGAGCCTGCGCTGCGGCCGCGATGGCAGCGAATGCAGGCTGCCCCGCCTCTTCCCCGTCAGGGCGATTGCAAATGATTGATTTGAACCCGGCGTCTGCGAGCATGCCAACATCCTCAGCCGACACCTGATCGGCAACTGCGAGATTTGGGTTGATCTGTTTCAAATTCACAGCATTTTCCTCGCTTGGTCGTTTGCGGGAGCTCAAAGTCCGTTGATCGGCACTTTTAGGAAGCGCTTGCCGCTCTCGTCGGCTGGAGGCAATTGGCCGCCGCGCATGTTGATTTGCAGCGAGGGGATGATCAGCCGTGGCATGGCCAGCGTCTTGTCCCGCGCCTCGCGCGTCGCGACGAACGCATCTTCAGCAATGCCGTCCTTCAAATGGATGTTGTGCGCGCGCTGCGCGGCCACTGTTGTCTCCCAGCGGATCTCGCGACCATTGGGGCCGTAGTCGTGGCACATGAACAGGCGCATCTCGCTTGGCAGGGCAAGCACACGCTGGATCGAGCGATAGAGCGTTCGCGCATCGCCGCCGGGAAAATCGGCCCGGGCAGAGCCGCCATCCGGCATGAACAGGGTGTCGCCGACGAAGGCCGTGTTGCCGATGACATGCGTCATGCAGGCAGGGGTGTGGCCGGGCGTATGCATGGCGAAGGCGGTCAACGAGCCGATCTTGTATTCGTCTCCATCCTTGAAAAGCCGATCAAACTGGCTGCCGTCACGCTCGAATTCGGTGCCTTCGTTGAAGACCTTGCCGAAGGTCTCCTGGACGATGGTGATGTTCTCGCCGATGCCGATCTTGCCGCCCAACTTGCCCTGCAGATAGGGCGCGCCGGACAGATGATCGGCGTGGACATGGGTTTCAATCAACCACTCGACCTTGAGGCCATGCTGCTGAACGAAAGTGATGATCTGATCTGCCGATTCATAAGCGATCCGGCCGGCCGCGTAGTCGATGTCCATGACGGGATCAATGATCGCGCAGGAGGCCGAATTCGGATCCTTGACAACATAGCTGACTGTGTTGGTGGGAGCGTCGAAGAACGCCGTCACCAATGGCTTCACAGACAGATCGACTGGATGCGGAATGGCGGACATGAACATCTCCTTGGCTTCAGGAAGGACGGGCCCGGGAAGCACCCGCCCAGGTTGCCATCGACAACCAGCGTGCTGCGATCATGCCACCCAGCATGGCCAGGACGAACAGCACAGCGGACAGCTTTCCCGTCCCCAAAGCCGTGAAGGCCGGGCCGGGGCAGAAGCCGGCAAGGCCCCAGCCGATGCCGAAAATCGCAGGGCCCGCGATGATTTTTCCATCGATATCGGACGCTGTCGGGATATGGAACCGGTCGCCAAGGATTGGCTGCTGCCGCTTCAGAACCAGCTTGAAACCCACGAACGTCACGGCGATGGCACCGACCAGCACAAGGGCGAGGCTCGGATCCCAGTCGCCAGCAGGGATGGCTGCAAGATCGAGGAAGTTCAGCACCTTAGCAGGGTCAGACATGCCGGCGACAACGAGCCCCATGCCAAAAGTGAGCCCGATAATGAACTGAATGAGTACGGACATGACTGACCTCACAACAGGTGTCGTGTGAGCAGGACGGTGAAAAATGCCGTGGCCATAAAAGTGACGACCGCCACCATTGATCGCACCGACAACCGCGACAGCCCGCATACGCCATGTCCGGAAGTGCAGCCATTGCCCCAGATCGAGCCGAAGCCGACCAGCAGGCCGGCGACAACCAGCGTCGTGCTGCCAGCAGCAATTGTCTGCGTGGGCAGGTTCCCGGCCAATGCCAGATACAGCACCGGGGCCAGCACAAGCCCAGCCACAAAAGCGGCGCGGCCAACAAATTCACCATCCTCGAACGGCGGAAACAGACGCACCGCAATTCCGCTCACACCGGCAATGCGACCCTTGAAGGCCATGAGCATGACAGACGCCATGCCAATGAGCGCACCACCAAGAAGTGAGGAGAAAGGTGCGAATTCGGTCATGTCGCGCTTAGGATTTCTTGAGTTCGCATGTCCGCACACCGAACAGTGTGTACGCCGGGCAGAACCGGAAAATCGCAGTACCGATCATGACCGCACCAGCAGCAGCGACGGCATATTTCCAGACACCGAAATCTGCGACATAACCGGACAGCGGTGACACAAAGGGCGTTGCGAGCAGCACTGCGCCAAGGACGAAACGCAGTGTACGATCAATCGAACCAACATTGGCCATGGAAACCTCCTGTGAAGACTGATTGTTTTGTATCTTCGAATATGCTTAAGTGTCAAGCATGAAAATAGATATGACGGGTACTTCTTTAAACGCGCTGGAAGCGAAAGCCGAAGAGGCATCGATTCTTCTGGGTGCCATGGCCAATGCCAAGCGGCTGATGGTGTTGTGCAACCTGCTGCAGGGTGAGAAGTCGGTCGGTCAACTGGCCGAGATCGTCGGACTGAGTCCCGCCGCGCTCTCGCAGCACCTTGGCAAGATGCGTGCGCTGCGCCTTGTCGAGACGCGCCGGGAAGGCCAGGTGATCCACTATCGGCTGGCGAGTGGAGAAGTGAGGGAGGTTCTGGAAACCCTCTACCGGCTCTATTGCGCGCCTGCCTGTTGAAGTGCCTGTTCAGGGGAGATTTCCGTGTTCGTATCCAGAAGTCCGATCAACGTCCCGCGATTCAAAGCGATGTCCGCGATCGTCAAGTCGTCGAGAACTGACAGGAAAGCCCGCAAAGCGCGCTGAATTCCGCGTGACAGATGACAGTGGCCTTGAAGTGGACAGGTATTGGTCTCGATGTTGAAACACTCGACGAGCTCAAGCGGCGCTTCGGTCCAGCGGATGATTTCTCCGACCGTGATCGCCTCAGCTGGACGCGCCAGTCGCATGCCGCCGTTGCGCCCGCGCAACGTGTCGATGTAGCCGCGCTGGCTCAGGTCGTAGGATACCTTCACCAGATGCGCACGCGAGATGCGGTGAGCCCTCGCGACATCATCAACCGTAACGATGACCGGAGAGCGCAAGGCCAGGAATTGCAGCGTTCGCAAGGCGAAGTTCGAATACTGTGTCAAGCGCAAGCTGGCGGCTCCTGTAGAAAAACTACCATATGGTATATTGTTTTTTGATTGGGAGCGCAATAATCACTATTTAAAAAGGTGATTTAATAAGGTGTGCCATGGACCTGTTCGACCCGATCGTTGTGGCGCAAAGTCAGTTCCCGTTCACCATCAGTTTCCACATTACTTTTCCAGCATTTTCGATTGGTCTGGCGAGTTACCTTGCCGTGCGCAATGGCTTGCATCTGGCCACAGGCCGATCCGTCTTCATCGACCTCTTCAACTACACGAGAAAGATTTTCGCCGTCGCCTTCGGCAAAGGTGGCTCGGCCCGCCTGTGCCCACTGGTTGAGGCTGAAGGGCTTGCGGAAATTCATGCAAAAAATACGTGTGTGACAGCAGGTGACACCGTGCTGTTTCATCCCTTCCGCGACGGCTTTGCTGTCTGAAGGCACTCTTCGCCGCTGATATCAAGTCACAGCGATATCGTCTCAGGCTGTCACAACCCTGTCTTGAATCTTCAATATTCGATCCGTCGGGAAGTATCGACGGAGTTTGAAATGTCTCATGAACCCTTGAATGTGCTGTTTCTCTGCACTGGCAATTCTGCCCGCTCCATCCTCGCCGAGGCGATCATTGGTCGCGTGGGTGGCGGCAAATTCAAGGGTTACAGCGCTGGCAGTCATCCGCGCGGCGTGGTCAACCCATTTGCGGTCACACTTCTGAGCAAGCTCAATTACGACGTGTCGCATTTCCGCTCCAAAAGCTGGGACGAGTTTGCAAGGCCGGATTCGCCTAAGCTCGATTTCGTTCTGACAGTCTGTGACGATGCTGCAGGTGAGGAATGCCCGTACTGGCCTGGTCAACCCATGACGGCCCATTGGGGACTGCCGGATCCTGCCGCGTTCGAAGGTGATGATGTCCAGAAGGCACTGGCATTTGCCGATGCCTATCGCATGCTCAACCACCGCATCTCGATCTTTGCTAGCCTGCCCATGGCGAGCTTGGACAAGATGAGCCTGCAGCAAAGACTGGATGCAATCGGCAAGGAAAAGTTATCGCCAGCATGAACACCAGAGCAGATCACACGGATCTGGTCCGGTATCCCGGCAGGATGCTGGAGCAGATGGAAGCAATTGCACAGACATCGCGCTTTGCGGCCCTGAAGCTTCTTGTGCGCTATTTGCCATTCGGATTGCAGGCGGGGGATATTGCCCGGCTGATCGGAGTTCCTCACAACACGCTCTCCACGCATATGGCAGTTTTGGAAAATGCAGGTCTTGTGCGCTCGCGCCGCGAAGGGCGCTCGATCATTTATGCAGCAGAATCAAAAGCCTGCTCGGCATTGCTGAGCGCTCTTTCTGCTGAGCTTGACCCTGTCCACAAGCGTGATCTGCGCGCGACAGACATACCCATCATCAAGGAAGCCCATATGTCTCAGAAGTCCTACAACGTTTTGATCCTGTGCACTGGCAACTCGGCACGTTCCATCCTCGCCGAGGCGCTCATCAACAGGGAAGGCAAGGGCCGTTTCAGGGCTTTCTCTGCCGGATCGCAACCCAAAGGTATTCCCAATCCTGCAGGGCTGAAGCTGCTGGACGAACTTGGCTATGACACAGCTGGTTTCCGCTCCAAGAGCTGGAGCGAGTTTGATGGCCCCGATGCGCCGAAAATGGATTTCATCATCACGGTCTGCGATTCAGCCGCTGGGGAAAGTTGCCCGGTCTGGCCTGGGCACCCGCTTGTGGCACATTGGGGAATTCCAGACCCTGCCGATGTCGGAGAGACAGATGCAGGGCGCCGCGCGGCCTTTCTGGAAGCCTATCGCCACCTTTCCGCTCGTATCACTGACTTCGTCAACCTGCCCGTCGAGACACTCGATTTGAGCAGTCTGAAACAGGAATTGGCACGCATAGGCCAGATGGAGGGTGCCACCCCAATGGCGATCAATGGGAAAGCCGCCTGACATGCAGAACGATACCGTAACAAGCCGCCCCGATATCATCATCTACCACAACCCGGCCTGTGGCACTTCACGCAACACATTGGCATTGATCCGAAATGCCGGTGTCGAGCCTCATGTGATCGAGTATCTCAAGACACCGCCGCGCCGTGCCCTGCTGATTGAGCTTGCCGCGCGAATGGGTGTGAGCCTGCGCTCAATCCTGCGAGAGAAGGGCACGCCTTTTGCCGAACTGGGCCTGGGAGACCCGGCAGTCTCCGATGACATGCTGCTCAACGCCATCGAGGCACACCCCATCCTGATGAACCGGCCAATTGTCGTGACGCCGTGGGGCGTCAAACTCTGCCGTCCCTCCGAGGCGGTTCTCGATATCCTGCCATTGCCCCAGCTTGGTGCCTTCACCAAAGAAGACGGCGCCATTCTGATCGACGCCTGCGGCAAACGTGTGTCCTGACACTTTCATCGAAAGAAAACTCATGTCCGCTTCCGCTTCACTGCCCTTGTCTCAGCGTCTTGCGGCTGAGGCCCTTGGCACAGCCCTTCTGGTTGCCACCGTGGTCGGCTCCGGCATCATGGCAACGAATATGACGAAAGATGTTGCACTGCAGTTGCTGGGCAACACCATCCCGACCGGGGCGATCCTCGTGGTGCTGATCACCATGCTGGGGCCGATATCGGGCGCGCATTTCAACCCGGCTGTCACTCTGGTCTTTGCCATCCGCGGTGAACTGCCGTGGAAAGAGCTTGCGCCTTACACGATTGCCCAATGCTTCGGCGGCATCGTCGGCACTGCCGTTGCCCACATGATGTTCGGGCTTGCGCCTCTCATGATCGGAGCAACCGCACGAGGCGGTGCATCACTCTGGTTTGCAGAGATTGTCGCGACTTTCACGTTGGTTGTCGCTATTCTCGGAACGTTGCGCGCCAGACCTGAAGCCGTTCCCGTCATCGTCGGACTGACCATAACGGCTGCTTACTGGTTCACTGCATCGACATCCTTTGCCAATCCTGCAGTGACATTGGCGCGTGGGTTCACGACAAGTTTTGCCGGGATCGCTCTTGAGGATGTTGCCCTGTTTGCTGTGATGCAGGTCATTGGAGCGCTGGCGGGAATGGTTGTCGCAAACTTCGTCTTCAAGGCTTCAGTTTCAGCACGCTGAGACGTACAAAAAATTCAGCCTCCGTGATTGGCGGCTGCCAGCACGGAAACATCGGTCTTTGGATCGACCACGATCCTGGCTTCCTTGCGCTCAGAATACCTTTCCACCAGAAATTCCGCGTGGGGTCGTGTCGGGATTGTAAACCGTACCAGTCCCTCCATCACATCGACGATGCATTCATAATAGCCGGACTGTTTCATACGGCCGCTGTCGTTGAACTCCTTGTAGGCCATGGCAAAACTGGATTGGTTGAGGATGGTGATCATCCGCATCCAGCGACCAAGCAGCCGCAAACTGTTGACAGCGTTGAACGGCTGAGAGCCACCTGAAACCTGCATCACTGCCAGCGTTTGTCCCTGTGTTGGCCAAAACTGCGAGGCATTGCCCAGCAATAGCAACCTATTGAAGGGTTCTAGCGGTTGGGCCCGCTATTCATGAGACGCAATTGGGTCATGAAGCAAGATCGACTGGACTGTTGCGCATCAGGGCGATGCGAACACCGCTGAGTTAGTCTGCTCGCTCGTCATTTTGCGCTTTTTTCCAACGCCATGGCGTCCGGAGTTCAGCGGAACGGGCAAGTCCGCCGCGGATGTTTGATTGGCCGTGGATCCCGCCTGATGGGTATCAACGCCATCGCCGCTCACCGGAAGGCATCTTGTATGCTGCCTCGCGGCATGCAAGGCCGAAGTGCCCAGTTTTGAACGCGAATGGCGCACCCGACAGGATTCGAACCTGTGACCTCTGCCTTCGGAGGGCAGCGCTCTATCCAGCTGAGCTACGGGTGCAACTCCTGAATGCTGGATAGTTGATTGGCCCCGAACAGACAAGCGGCTGTCGTGCTGGCGCATGCTTTTGGCGTAGAAACAGGCCTGACAGCTGAAATTCTTGTTACAATCCGCGGATGAAACTGATCACAATCGGGCGGAGTGCCAAATCTCTCGAGAAAATCCGCGAGATTGGCTGGGGGACTAGGACTCGCAGCCAAGGTCGAAAACCCGGAAAATCAGCCAGATTTCGGCGCGAAAATCCCGTGAAACTACACATTGGACCACAAGTATGGACCAGTCAATTGGACCACGTGGCTGCGAGCCCGAATGATCGAAACATGGTTTCAGTCTCGGCGTCCCGTACCGGGGCCCGCGATTGGAAGTCCCCATATATTTACAGCATTCGGATTGCCGAAGTGCTGTCGCGCCCTTCTGATACGTCTGCCGAGCGACCTGACATATGGTGGCCGGCAGTGTGCCAGCCTTGGCAGAAGAACGACGAGGCGGCGGGCTTGCTTGATGTCGGCAAGCTGTGACCTAGCCTCTGTGATAGCCTGCCGCTGTCGCTGGCTTTCGGCAACCGCATCGACCTGATGCAACCTTTCGAGACGCGCAACATCGGCTCTCGAATTCAGCATCGCTCCCTCGCCGGCTCTCTGCTTATGAACCAACGCGGTGCGTTCTTGCTGTAGGCCTTTGAGGTCGGGCGATTTATTATCGTTCTGGCGAAATACATCCCGCCATGATTTCGGCAATGGGGCCTGCGCCTCTGCAATCCGGCGGTCGATATCCC
>JANMMX010000220.1:0-3646 GCA_031373605.1 Allobosea sp.
CGCGAAGTCTTCGATGGCCTCGATGTCCAGCTTGTTGGTGAAGCCGAGGCGCAAATGGTCGTTGCCACCGAGTTGCATGACGACAGGCGCGAGACGCCGGAGCATTATCGCCCGCTGCTGGCAAGGCTGCAGGCGCGTGGCCTGCCGATGGTTTGCGGCAATCCCGATCTCGTCGTGCATATTGGCCACGACCTTTTGCCATGTGCCGGCGCGCTGGCCACCATCTATGAAGAGCTGGGTGGCGAAGTGCACTGGGCGGGCAAGCCCCACCGGCCGGCCTATGACATGGCGATGGCACAGGCACTTGAGGCGAGGGATGGCCGCCCGGTTGATCCCGCCCGCGTGCTGGTGATCGGCGATGCGGCGCGCACCGATCTGGCCGGAGCAAAACTGATGGGTTTTGATGCGCTGTTCATCGTCGGCGGCATCCACCGTGACGAGATCATTCAGGGCGACCTCATCAATGAGGCCAGCATGGCGCAGGTTCTGGCGCGTTACGATGTGGGCGCCGTGGCGGCGATGGCGGCGCTGGCCTGAGGGTCAGGGCGCCTTTTCAGCCCGCAGGCGGCGCAAGCGCTCGCCAACGTCCCTGAAAAGCCCGCTGAAGGGCCGGAACACAAAATCCACCCGCGCCTTGCCCGGCGGCACCATGACACCCCGGAAGATCAGGTTGGCCTTCAGCAGCTCGGCGGGCTGGCCATCCACCTCGACCGTCCACCAGCGCTGCCAGGCATCATTCAGCACCAGCACGCCGCCGCGCGGCGCTTCGCTCTCGATGCTGACCCGCGTCGTGCCATAGCTCAGGATGCGGGCCGTGGCGGCTGTCAGTGCGCCGGTCGGCAGTGGCGGCATGTCGCGCTCCAGCAGCACTTCCCTTGCCGGATCAAAGGCTGGCCATGCGCCGCTCGACAGGATGGCGCCGAAATCGGCCCTGCGCCCTTCTGTCAGCACCTGCACGCGCGGCAGGGCGGCCGGGTTCTCGTAGATGTAGGCGTCGGTCGTGCGGGCCACCAGCTTGAGCGCGCCGGGCCGCAGCGTCTTGTCGATCTGCTCGATGGGCACGCCAGTGGCAATGAAACGCAGGCCCAGCATATGCGCCAATGGCGAGACATAGGACGGCATCAGGGCGGAGAATGTGCGCTGGTCGGGCAGGGCGACATGATCGCCCGCGCCAGTCGCCTTCGAATAGTCGCCCAGCCTCAGAGGGTTGTAGCCCAGCGTGTTGTCGAGCCCGTGCACCAGACTGGCATTGGGCCAGTGGAAGCCGATGCCGGCCAACTCGACACGGTCGCGCCGGTCCGGCCCATTGGTGCGGGCGGTTTCGCGTTTGAGCACTGCAATCGTGTCATTGCGGCTGTCTGCGCGCAGCACATCGTATTGCACTGAGGGCAGGGCGGTGGATTCGCTGGGGCCATTGTTGACGGCCAGATCGATGGTGAGCGTGGCGGCCAGCACCATGCAGGCGGCGAGCGTTGCGCCCTGCTGCGCCAGCCCGCGCGCCGCCAGCAGCGCGCCAGCGCTCAGCAGCAGGCAAAGCAGGGCCGTCGCCACCGGAATGATGGCCAATGACAGGCGACCGACCGCCTGCGCCAGCAGCAGCGATGCGACACCCGCTGCCAGCACCACCAGCAGCGTCAGCACGGCGGGAACAAGCTGCGGTCGGCGCGATGTGTCCGTCAGGAACAGATGTGTGAGGTAGCCACCCAGGATGGCGAGCAGGGCACCGAAGAGAAACAGCGCATCCGCTGGGCGGCGATAGAAACTCAGCCCCGGCAGATATTCGAACATGGGCGCAAAACCCGGAGTGTAGCGGCCCAGCATGTAGATCAGCACGAGCAGCGTCGCCACCGTCATCGCGATGATCTCGCGCCTGAACAGGGCACCGCGTGCCAGGCCGACGCCGAGCACCATCAGCACGGGGATAAGCCCGAGATAGAGCTGGCTCATGTTGCGCGCGAGATAGAGATCGACAGCGCCGAAGGCGGCGTTCCATGCCGGGCTCGGCGGCCCCCAGAAATTCTCCAGCGGGCCTGATGCGCCAAACAGGTTGGCGACGAAGGCGGTCAGCAGCGAGGCCGGATGCAGCGAGCCCTTGCCCGCGCCGACCAGATCAATCGCCGGGCGGTTGGACTCCTCGGCGAGAAATGCTGTCAGCAGAATCGGGATAACCGCCACCAGAATGGCACCAAGCGCCCCGGTGATGAGCGGCCAGAAGCTCATCTTCAGCGCCACCCAGCGCTTCGGTGCCATCGCAATCGCGGCAATTACGAGCCCGGTGAGGACATAGACGCCGAGCAGCGCCACCTGATCGCGCCCCAGAACCATGAAGCCCGCCATGAGACCAGCCGCCAGCCCCCAGCCCTTCGAGCCACGCTCCAGCGCGCGTGACAGGAACAGCAGCGTGATGGCGAAGTACCCCAGACTCAGCACCTGTCCGATGTGCTGGATGCGCCAGGCGGCAGCGGCCCCAAAGGCGAAGGCGAGCGCTGTGACGATCGCGCCTGCCGGGTGCCAGCCACGATCCTTGAAGAGCAGCACGAGCGCGAGGCTGCCAGCCAGCAAGGTGCCCAGCACGGCGCCATCGCTGGCCTGAAATCCGGGCGTCGCTGTCGCCAGCGCCATCAGCAGATAGGAGGGCGAGAAGATCAGAGATTGCGGATCCGCCACTTGCGGCGTGCCGGCGAAGACGAAGGGCGCCCAGAAGGGCGACAGACCCTTGTGCAGGCTGCTGGCGAGAAACTGGAGCTGGGGGTGGAAATGCGCCTTGGCGTCCCAGGGGATGGTGACAGCGCCCGACAGCCAGGGCCAGGCGAGTGCGGCCCAGGCCAGCACGACAATGCCGACCACGGGCCAGAGCGGCCAGCGCCTTGTCCCGTCATCGGGTTCTGATGGAGAGGGAGTGCTCATCGCCAACAATCTGTCCGAAGCAGCGCCACGGGGAAAGCCCCGCGCGCCTCGCCAGGAGCGGAAGATGCTGTCAGTTTCAGATCAATCCTTGGGGGCGGCGCGCGCCAGCAGCGCATCCATGTCGATGTAATGGCCGGCCTTGTCGCGCTTGGAGGCAAGATAGCGCACATTGTGCGCATTGGGGCGACCGAGCACACGGCGGCTGGCCGCCACTTCAAGCCCGGCGGCCCGAATGGCGCCGATCTTGACCGGGTTGTTGGTCAGCGCGGTGACGCGGGTGACGCCCAACTGCTTCAGCATTGCGGCTGCAAAATCGAAATGGCGCTGGTCAAGATCGAAGCCCAGAACCTCGTCGGCGTCATAAGTGTCCCAGCCCTCGCTCTGCAGGCGATAGGCCCGCATCTTGTTAGACATGCCGTTGCCGCGGCCTTCCTGATCGAGATAGAGCAGGATGCCGCCGTCATTGTCGGCCATCCAGCGCACGGTCTCGCGCAGCTGGTCGCCACAATCGCATTTGAGCGAGCCGAAAAGATCGCCGGTCAGGCAGGCCGAATGCAGGCGCACAGGCACCGGCTGGGTCAGGTCGGGCGTGCCGACGATGATGGCGACCTGATCGCGCAGGCCTTCGCCGCCGCGGAACACGACGAATTCGGTGTCGGCAGCGCCTTCCAGCGGCACGGGTGCGCGGCCCACGATCTGCATCGAGCTGATTTGCTGGGCGCGATAGGCGTTGATGGCG
>JANMMX010000224.1:0-3736 GCA_031373605.1 Allobosea sp.
CCGACACCCTGAGCGGCAGTGGCGGCAACGACACGCTGGATGGCGGGCTCGGCGTCGATCTGCTCACGGGTGGCCTGGGCGCAGACACCTTCTCGTGGAGCGCAGGCGCTATCTCTGGCCCGGATACGGTCACCGATTTCTCCGTGGGCGACAACGACGTGCTGAACATCCAGCAGCTTTTGCCCGGCTACAATGGCATCGATCCGATTGCGAACTATGTGCGCCTGTTCGAGACAGGTGGAAACACCGAGTTGCAGGTCGACAACAGCGGCGCTGCAAACTTCACCACCAGCGTCGCAATCCTGCAGGGTGTCACCGCGCTGGACCTCAATACATTGCGGACCAATGGCAATCTGGTGATCTAGTTGTCCAATGCCCTTCGGGCACCCAAGGTTGTGTAAAGGTTGTGGTTTAACTATGTGTTAACCACGTTTTTCGATACGTTCGAAGCTCGAAGGACTGATTCGTTCTGGCTTTGTTTGCGATCGAGAATAAATGACACGCCTGCGCCTTCAACCGGGATTGTTAGCTGGAGGGCTGGTCCTGCTGTTGGCCCTTCCGGCCTCGGCGGAGAGCCTCGGCTCAGTCGTGCGCCGGACGCTGGAGACCAACCCCGATCTGAAGGCGATGGGCCATAACCGTCTCGCCATCGATCAGGACCTTGAAGCTGCCAAGGGCTTCGGCCTGCCAAGCGTCGATGTGCGCGCCGGTATCGGCCAACGCCAGACCGAGCAGTCGGCCACGCCGGGCGGTGGTGCGCGCGGTTATCGCGAGCGCAACCGGGGCGAGGCTGGCGTCGTTGTCAGCCAGCGACTGTTCGATGGCCACGAGACGAAGTCACAGGTCGAGCGGCAGGTGAACCGCGTCAATTCCGCCCGCTCGCGCGTGGCAGACACTGCAAACGCGATCGCGCTTCAGGCAACGCAATCCTATCTCGAGATCATGCGCACCAGCCGTGTGCTGGCCATTGCCAATGCCAATGTGAAAACCCACGAATTCCTGCTCGACAAGGTGAAGACACGCGTCGAGGGTGGCCGTGGCCCTGGCGCCGAGACAGCGCAAGCCACAGCCCGCCTGCAGGCCGCAAAAGCCTCGCGCGTCGAGGCTCAGGCGCGGCACAAGGACGCCGAGTCGCTGTTCCGCGCTGTCGTTGGCACAGCGCCCCCCAGGAAGCTTGAAGCAGTCAACCCACCAGTCAGGCTCCTGCCGAAGTCCGTGGATATTGCCGTCGCGCAGGCGCAGCAGGGCGCGCCGTCAATCGTGGCGCGCATGTTCGATTCAGCCGCCGCAGCGGCCGCGATCAACGTGGCGCGCGCCGAGTTTTATCCCAAGGTGACGGCCGAGTTCTCCGCCGACTATACCTATGACGTGGACCGCACTTATGGTCGCCGCACGGACGTGTCCGGCATGCTGGTCTATCGCCAGAACCTCTATCGCGGTGGCATCGACACGGCCCGATTGCGCGAGGCGCGCCACCGGGCCGATGAGGCCTCTTCTTCGGCCGATCTGATGCGCCGCACGGTCGAGCGCGAGGTGCGGCTCTCATGGTCGGCCCTGAACTCGGCCCAGTCGCGCTCCGAGATCATCGGGCGGCAGCTGGCGCAGAACCGCATCGTCATCGACGCCTATAACCAGCAGTTCGAGCTGGGGCAGCGCACCCTGATCGATCTGCTGGACGTGCAGAACGAGCTGTTTGTCAACGAGACGACGCTCACCACGGAGACCTTCGTTGGCCAGTTCAACGTCTTCCGTGTGCTGGCTGCCATGGGCCGTCTCGTGCCCGCGCTTGGTGCGGAATATCCCGACGCGGCAAAGCGCATACCGATCCCGACCAGCGCGATCATCCCCTGATTTTTACGCTTCATTAACCATGATGACGTGATGGTCCTCTGGGGCTCTACTGCCGATTTGCCCCTGATTTCAGGCGCAACATCAGGCGGCTACCGTGCAAAATCCCACTGTGTCCCTGCCTGATCTGCAGAAGCGGCTGAGCGAGGCCTTTGCGGCCCAACCGTCGCCTGCAGCGCAGACGGCCACCCGCAACCTCCCGCCGAAAGACGACGCGACGCCCATCACCTGGCGCGAGTTCACGCAAGGCCATTCCGGCTTTCACAGCCGCGCCATCCTGGCAACACTGGCCATCAACGTGCTGGCGCTGGCCGGTTCGCTGGTGGTGATGAATGTCTATGACCGGGTGCTGCCCAACCAGGCCATCGAGACGCTGACCGCGCTGTGCATCGGTGCACTGATTGCCGCCATCTTCGAGTTCAGCCTGCGGATGCTGCGCGGCGTGCTCATCGATGCGGCCAGCCAGGAAACCGACATCCGGTTGGCCCGCAAGCTCTTTGCCCGCGTGATCGGCGCAAGGCTGACGCAGGGCGGCTCGACCGGCGTGAAGATCAACACGCTGCGCGAGTTCGAGACGCTGCGCGATTTCTTCAATTCCGCCACGCTGACAACGCTGGGCGATCTGCCCTTCGCGCTGCTGTTCATCGCCATGATCGGTGTTCTGGCCGGCCCACTGGTCTGGGTGCCGCTCATCATCATCCCGGTGCTGATGTTGGCCAGTCTGGCCCTCCACCGCCCGATGGCGGAACTCACCGCCTCGAGCTTCCGCGATACCGCCCAGAAAAACGCCATCTTGGTCGAGACACTCGTCGGCATCGAGACCATCAAGGGGCTGGGCGCCGAAGCCCATGCCAAGGCGCAATGGCACAAGGCCGTCGAGGAGCATGTCCGCGTCGGCCTGAAGACACGGCTGCTCGCCTCGCTGGGTCAGAACTTTGTCAGCACCACCCAGAGCGTCGCCACGCTGGCGCTGCTCGGCTGGGGCGTCATACTGGTCGGCCAGGGCGCCGTGACGGCGGGCGCGCTGATGGCCTCGATGACCTTGCTGGGCCGCGCCATGGGCCCGGTCGCGCAGGCTGCCATGCTGCTCGGGCGGCTGCATCAGGCCAGGACGGCCTGGACCGCGCTGCAACAGCTGGCCTCGGTGCCGCTGGAGCGGCCAGAGACCACCGAGTTCGTCCAGTCCAGCAAGCGCTTCACAAGCTTTGCGCTTGAAGATGTCAGCTTTGCCTATGGTCCGGAAGCACCGCCCGCGGTGACGGGCCTCAGCCTCGCCATCAGGACGGGCGAGCGCGTCGGCATCATCGGCGGCATCGGCAGTGGCAAGAGCACCATTCTGAAGCTGCTGCTGAAACTGCATGAGCCGCAGGCCGGCCGCGTGCTGGTTGATGGACTCGCGATTGCTGGCGTCGATCCCGCACGCCTGCGTCAGGACATTGGCCTGATCGAGCAATCGCCCATCCTGTTCAGCGGCACCATCCGCATGAACCTGACATTGCACTGCCCTGAAGCCTCGAACGACACCATCCTCGCCGCTTGCGAGCGCGCAGGTGCCCTCAGCTGGATCGCACGCCTGCCACGGGGCTTTGACACGGCGCTTGGCGAGCGTGGCGCTGGCTTGTCGGCTGGCCAGAAGCAGTCGCTGGCGGTCGCCCGCGCGCTTGTCGGCGAGCCCTCGGTGTTGCTGATGGACGAGCCCACCAGCGACATGGATGGCCGCAGCGAAGGCGAGGTCCTGACGAAGCTCAAGACGGTTCTGCCGGGCAAGACACTGGTGCTGGTGACACATCGTCCGGCCCTGCTGGAACTGGTTGACCGGTTGATCGTGATGGATGCCGGCAAGATCGTGGCCGATGGCCCGAAAGCCGAAGTGCTGGAGCTGCTGCGC
>JANMMX010000230.1:0-3998 GCA_031373605.1 Allobosea sp.
GGGGCCACGCATCAGCACGGCGTCAGAGAAGGCACGAGCAACTGCCTCGGCATCCGTGACATCGGCCACCTCGAAACCTGCCGCTGCGCCCAGCGCAACCGCACGCTCGAGCGGCTCCCGTCGACGCCCGATGATCGTGACGGCGGCCCCTGCCTCGGTGAGGGCTTGAGCGACGGCAAGGCCAATGCCCTGCCCTCCACCGGTAACCACGGCATGCCGACCTGCCAATGCGCGCTGAGACATCTGGTCCTCGCAAGTTTCGCTGCAGCCCGGCCAGGCGGCTGACACGGCGCTATTTGTTTGAAGTTTGAAACATATCGAACGGACACGCAAGGCGGTTGTGCGGCGAGAATCGGCAGAAAATCACAGGTTGCGAATTATTTGAACGTTCAAACAATTGTCAGCTTGCGTTGGCTGTGCTGTGATCCATCATAGGGATGAAGGCGATGGCGAAAACGCTGCGCCAATGTCACGGGCCGGGTTCGGCTTTTCGGGAGGAGTTTCGGGCATGAAGATCACCACCTTGCTTTCCGCCACTGTCGGCGTATTGGCACTCACCATTGGCAGCGCCATGGCGCAGGAGCCGATCCGTATCGGCGTTGTCAGCGTGCTCACTGGCCCGCCGGCGGCGCTCGGCCAACAATTGCGCGATGGCTTCCAGATGGGCATCGACCAGATGGGCGGCAAGATTGCCGGCCGCCCGGTGCAGATCACAGTCATCGATGACGAGCTGAAGCCTGATGTCGCGGTTGGCCGCGTGCGTGGCCTGCTTGACAGCCAGAAGGTCGATTTCGTTGTCGGCCCGATCTTTTCCAACATTCTTGGCGCCATCGCCAAGCCGGTGCTGGATTCAGGCGCTGTCCTCATCAGCCCGAATGCAGGCCCCTCGACGCTTGCCGGCAAGGGCTGCCACGAGAATTTCTTCGTGACTTCGTACCAGAACGATCAGGTGCATGAGGTGCTTGGCAAGCACGCGCAGGACAAGGGCTATAAGCGCGCCTACATCATGGCGCCGAACTATCAGGCCGGGAAAGATTCGCTTGCCGGCTTCAAGAAGCATTTCAAGGGCGAGCTGGTCGATGAGGTTTATGCACCGCTGACCAGCATGGATTTCTCGGCCGATCTCGCCAAGATCGCCGCGACCAAGCCGGATGTGGTCTTCGCCTTCATGCCGGGCGGGCTTGGCGTCAATCTGGTCAAGCAGTGGAGCCAGGCTGGCCTGCAGGGCAAGATCCCGTTCCTCTCTGCCTTCACAGTCGATGAGTCGACGCTGCCTGCGCAGCAGGATGCGGCTGTCGGCCTGTTCGGGGCCATGACATGGGCGCCCAACACGGACAATGCCAAATCGAAGAAGTTCGTGGCCGATTATGAGGCCGCCTACAAGATCGTGCCCGGCTCCTATGCCATGCAGGCTTTTGATGCCGCCTCGCTGATCGAATCTGCTGTAAAAGCAGTCAATGGCGATCTGTCAGACAAGGCCAAGCTGCGGGCTGCCATCAAGAAGGCCGATTTCACCTCGCTGCGCGGCGCCTTCAAGTTCAACACCAACGGCTTCCCGATCCAGGACTATTATCTGGTGAAGGCTGCCAAGCGCGCTGACGGCAAGTTCCAGACCGAGATCGTCGAAAAGGTGTTCTCGAACTATGGCGATGCCTATGCGGCGGAATGCCCGCTGAAGTGAGGCTGGCGCAAGCCTGCTAGACACGCCGCATCTTCAACCGTCCGGCGCCAAACCGCCGGACGGCATATCCTTATCCAGAGCTTGTCCTCTTGTTTTCCGGACCCCAACGCGGATGACGTTCAGCCTTCTCATCGTCCAGACGCTGAACGGGCTTCAGCTTGGCATCCTGCTGTTTCTGGTCGCTGCAGGATTGACGCTCGTCTTCGGCGTGATGGATTTCATCAATCTGGCCCATGGCGTGCAGTACATGCTGGGCGCCTATCTGATGGTGATGTGCGTCGGTCTGACCGGCCATTTCGTGCCAGGCATCATCATGGCGCTGGTCATCGCGCTTCTGGTCGGGCTGGCGCTCGAGTTTCTGGTCTTTCGACATCTCTATGATCGCGACCATCTCGATCAGGTTCTGGCCACATTCGGGTTGATCGTGTTCTTCAACCAGCTGGTGAAGATGGTGTGGGGCGCAGCGCCCTTGTCCATCCCGATTCCAGAATTTCTGACAGGCTCGGTGCGCCTCCTCGATGGCATTCTTTATCCGATCTACCGCTTTGCGCTGATCGGCTCCGGCCTCGCCGTCGCTGCCCTGCTCTGGTTCATAGTCGAGCGTACGCGCACCGGCATGCTGGTGCGGGCTGGCGCATCCAATGCGCCGATGGTGTCGGCGCTCGGTGTCGACATCCGCCGCCTGTTCATGATCGTCTTTGCCTTCGGCACCATGCTGGCGGGCTTTGCGGGTGCGATGGCAGCGCCCATTCTTTCGGTAGAGCCCGGCATGGGCGACCAGATTTTGATCCTCGCCTTCGTCGTCATCGTGATCGGCGGCATCGGCTCCATTCGCGGTGCCTTTGTTGCGGCGCTGCTGGTCGGGCTTGTGGACACGCTGGGCCGCTCCTTCATGAATGATCTTTTGCGGCTGGTGATGAGTCCGTCCGGCGCGCGTGCCACGGGGGCCGCACTATCCTCCATGCTGATCTATGTGCTGATGGCGGTGGTGCTGTTCTTCCGGCCCGAAGGCCTGCTGCCAGCGCGGGGACGCGGCTGATGCATTCAGGCCGCGCCCGCATGATCTGGCCACTGGCGATCTTCGCCTTGCTGGCACTGGTGCCGCTGCTGGCGCAGCTCGGCGTGCCCGGCTACTGGATCTCGCTGGTCACGCGCGTGATGATCTTTGCCATTGCCGCCCTCTCGCTTGACCTCATCCTCGGCGTTGGCGGGCTGGTCTCGTTTGGCCATGCCGCCTTTGTCGGCATCGGCGCCTATGTCACCGGCATCATGATCGCGGATGGGCGCGGCGAGGCGCTGCTGATCCTGCCCGTCATCGTGCTGGCTTGCGGCCTTTTCGCGGGCGTGACGGGCGCGATCTCGCTGCGCACGCGCGGCGTCGCCTACATCATGATCACACTTGCCTTTGGCCAGATGGCCTTCTTCATGGCGCAGGCGCTTTATGCCTATGGCGGCGATGATGGCCTTACCCTGTCCACCCGCGCGACCTTTGCCGGGCGCGACCTGTTTCGCAACAAGCTCGTGTTCTTCTACATTGTCCTTGCCTCGCTGCTGGCGTGCTATCTCCTGATGCGGCGGCTGGTGGCTTCGCGCTTCGGCCGCGTTCTGGCGGCCGCGCGCGAAAACCCTGTGCGCATGGGCGTGATCGGCTTTGATGTGCAGCGCGTGCGGCTCGTGGCCACGGTCATCGCCGGCATCATGGGCGGATTGTCCGGCTTTCTGCTGGCCAACCACACCGAGTTCGTCAGCCCGGCCTATCTGGCCTGGCAGCGCTCGGGCGAGCTGATCTTCATGGTTATCCTTGGTGGTGTGGGCTCGCTGCATGGCGCGATTGTCGGTGCCTTGGCCTTCCTGCTGACTGAGGAAATCCTGTCGGGCTGGACAGAGCACTGGAAGGTGATCTTCGGCCCGATGATCGTGCTTTTCGTGCTGTTCACGCGCGGTGGGATTGCAGGGCTGCTGGCAAAGGTCACGGGCGGGCCGCGAAATGGCTAGCCCGATTTTGGCCGAGGCACATGTCACCCCGATCCTGGAGCTGCGCAATTTGCGCAAGTCTTTCGGTGCGCTTGTCGTCACCGATGATGTCTCGCTGACGGTGATGCCGGGCGAGCTGCACGCGCTCATCGGGCCCAATGGTGCTGGCAAGACCACGCTGATCCACCAGATTTCCGGCACGCTTGCCAGCAATGCGGGCGACGTGTTTTTCGAGGGACAGCCGCTGACGGCTCTGGACATGGAGGCGCGCGCCAAGCGGGGGCTGGCGCGCACCTTCCAGATCACCTCCATCGTGCCGTCACTCAGCGCGCTCGAGAATGTC
>JANMMX010000307.1:0-11321 GCA_031373605.1 Allobosea sp.
CCAGCCGCCCAAGACCGACCGCTTCACCCGATCCGTCCACATAGCCATCCGGCCGATAAAACAGCGGGAATTCTCCCCCCAGTGGGGCTGCCAGATAGATGCGCTTGCCAGTCACGCGGGCCTTGATCGCCTCATCGCCGAGCTGGTTTGCCAGAACTGGCGTCAGGCCTGCGATTGCAAAGGCCAAGGCTAAAGCTGTGCAGATGACCCATTCCGTTTTTTTGCCCTGCATTGAATTGGCCAGCATTGAATTGGACGGCATACGTTGCTCCTGTTTGGACTAAATAGAATGATAACATTGCCGTGTCGGATTTTCGCGGCAAGAAGATGACAGCGTGACTCACTCGCAGGAATGTGAGCGAAGGCATGATGTGACCCAAAAACCGGGCCAGCCCCAACAAGGGCTTGCCTTCTCTACGCGCCAGCGGCATGAACGGATGCAACGGAAGGGTGGCCGAGTGGTTTAAGGCAACGGTCTTGAAAACCGTCGTGGGTGCAAGTCCACCGTGGGTTCGAATCCCACCCCCTCCGCCATTTTCGCGAGTGATATCGTCGTTTTTTCTCATAATTTTGATTTGAAATTTGCTTAGCCCAGTCGCTGCTGAGCCGGTTCTGCGAAACACGTGTGCTGACCGGAGTTTGCTGAGGTTCGATCGCTGTCCGTCGGACTGCCATTGTCCCCACCTCGCGCATTTTCCGACGGTTCAAGATGGCGCTTTGGCAGAGCATGATGTTGCCGCTTGTCGCCGCCTTTGCAGTTTCCATGCGGCGGGCTCGGCACTTTGCCTGGCATGCGCCAGCCAGCACACTGTGCGCGAGGTGCAGAATCTTGCCATGTGACTTGCACGATGACGCCTCCAGTGAACACGCGGCGGGTCAATTCTTGTCTGCAAAGGATGTTTTCTATTGGACAATGGAAACAACGCTGGCGTGCTGCTTGCGGGATTGCAGGTGACGTGCGTTGGTTGAAGGGATCTCGCTGTGTATATCCAGTCTGTACCGATGCGAGATTTTTCATTAGCCGGCTTCTAATCTGCCGTCACAAATGTGTTAAATGTTCTCGCTACGCATGACGCCACCAAAAGGGGGAAGTTCATGCTTACACAGATCACACGCCGTTTTGCGGCGCTCGCCATTGCTGCCGGCGTCCTGACGCCGCTTGCAGCTGACGCCCAGCAGCGCGTTCTCACCGTGTACTCGTCGCTCGACGAGGATCAGGCCAAGGCGCTCATCAAGGGCTTCGAGGCGAAGAACCCGAACATCAAGGTCAATGCCATCCTGGGCTCGACAGCTCCGATCATTGCCCGCGTCATTGCCGAAGCGTCCAGCCCGCAGGCCGATATCATCATGGGCAATGCCGTGTCAGCCCTGATGGCTGCCGATGCGCGCGGCCTGCTGCAGCCCTACAAGCCAGCCGAGTTTGACAAGATCGCGCCGCTGATGCGCGACAGCCGCCCTGATCCGGTCTGGGTGGGGATCGACGCCTGGGCGTCCTCGGTCTGCTTCAACACCGCTGAAGCCGCCAAGAAGAATATCCCTGCACCAACGTCATGGATGGACCTGACCAAGCCGATCTACAAGGGGCACATCACCATGCCGAGCCCGCTCTCGTCGGGCACCGCACTGCTTGCCGTCAATGGCTGGCTGACAGCATTTGGCGAGACGGAAGGCTGGGCCTTCATGGACAAGCTGCACGAGAATGTCTCGCAGTATGGCCATTCCGGCAGCGCACCTTGCCGCCTCGCCGGCTCGGGTGAAACAATCATCGGGATTTCCTATGCGACACCCGGCGTCAAGCTGATCAACGAGGGCGCGCCGCTGCAGATCATCCTGCCGTCGGAAGGTCTTGGCTGGGAAATCGAGGCTGCCGCCATCGTCAAGGGTGCCCGCAATCTGGCCGATGCGAAACTGCTCGCCGACTGGATCTCGACCCGCGAGGCTGCCGAAATTTCATCGAAGTTCCTCCCCATCACGGCCTATAGCGACATCAAGGCCTTGCCGAAGAACTATCCCGTCGGCGAGAACGAGAAGCTGCTGAAGATGGATTTCACCAAGCTTGCGGCCAGCCGCGATGCCGTCATGGCCGAGTGGCAGCGCCGCTATGGCACAAAGGTGCCGCCACGCAGCTGATCCCGGACCGGGCGTAGCGCCTCGTGAACGTTCATCGCCAAGACTTGCATCGCCCAGACTTGCATCGTTCAGACGGGGCCACGCTTGTGGCCCCGTTTCTGTCGGTCAAGGATCTGAGCAAGCGCTTCGGTGCGACGACCGTGGTCGACCAGGTTTCGTTCGATGTCGCCAAGGCCGAGTTCGTCTGTGTCCTTGGCCCGTCGGGGTGCGGAAAGACAACGCTGCTCCGGCTGATCGCAGGCTTTGAGCAGGCTCAAACCGGGTCGATCACCATGGCTGGTGAGAATGTCACCCGGCATCGGCCAGAGGAGCGCGATTTCGGGATTGTGTTCCAGTCCTACGCGCTGTTCCCCAACCGGACAGTGGCGGGCAATGTCGGCTTCGGGCTCGACGCCACGGGCGCACGCGTGGCCCAGCAGCGTGCGCGGGTTGCCGAATTGCTGGCGCTGGTCGGGCTGTCCGACCATGCCGCGAAATATCCGGCCCAGCTTTCCGGCGGGCAGCAGCAGCGTGTCGCGCTGGCCAGGGCGCTGGCCCTTTCGCCTGGCTTGCTGTTGCTGGATGAGCCGCTGTCAGCCCTTGACGCCAATGTGCGGGCACGGCTCCGGCTTGAACTGCTGGCGCTGCAGCGGCGTGTCGGCGTTACAGCGCTGATGGTCACGCACGACCAGCAAGAGGCGCTGGCTGTCGCTGACAGGATCATCGTGATGAACCGCGGGCGCATCGTGCAATGCGGCACCCCGCAGCAGGTGTTCGAAACCCCGGCCGACCTTTTCGTGGCGCGTTTCATGGGCGAAATGAACGCTTTCCGGATTTCATCCGTCAATGAGACCCAGATTTGTGCAGGGCCCTTGCGCATTGGGCGCGGCGCACACGCAGCCATCCCGGCAACGGGTGCGCATCTGTGCATCCGACCGAGCGCCGTCCTGATCGGTCCAGAGGCAGAGGCATCAGGGCAGGCTTTGCAGGCGCAGGTCTGGAGCGTGCTCTATCTCGGCGACACTGTCCGGCTGACACTTCATGTTGGTGATGCGGATGGCGTTGCCATCGACGTCGAGGTCCCATCCGTCCGGCTGCCGGTTCTGCCGCGCACCGGAGACGAACTGGCGGTTTCATTTCCGCCTGAACAGATCCGCATCCTTGCCGAATCCCGTGACCAACACCTTGGCGATGGTGTCTGAACGGTGTCGCTGACAGAACCGCGTTCAGAGACGTTGCGTTTTCGCCTGTCATCACTGGCAGGGCCGCTTTCCAGGCAGCTCCTGCCGCTGGGGCTGATTGCGCTTCTGCTGGTCAGCATCATTGCGCCGATCTTGGCGCTGCTGCTGAAAAGCCTGCTCAACCGCGAAGGCGGCTTTGTCGGGCTGGCGAATTTTGCCCGGTACATTGGCGAGCCCGGACTTTCGATTGCGATCTGGAACTCGGTGAGCCTGTCGGCGCTTTCGACGGTGCTGACCATTGCCATCGCCTTTCCTTACGCTTTCGCCCTGCATCGCAGCGCGATCCCGTTCAAGGGATTGTTCCGGGTCATCATGCTGGTGCCGCTTCTGGCGCCATCAATGCTGCCGGCCTTCGGCATGATTTACCTGTTCGGAAATCAGGGCGTGCTGAAGTCATGGCTGATGGGCAACTCCATCTATGGGCCGATTGGCATCGTCACCGCCTCTGTTTTTCACGCATTGCCGCATGCCATCCTCATCCTGTCCGCCGGGCTCGCGAGCGGCGACCAGCGGCTCTATGAGGCCGCGCGCGCACTGAAGGCTTCGTGGTTCAGAACCTTCGTCAACGTGACGTTGCCCTCGTGCCAATACGCGATCATCAGTGCGGCTTGCGTCGTGTTCGTCAGCGTCTTCACCGATTTCGGCATCCCGACGGTCATCGGCGGTTCGACCAATGTGCTGGCTACCGACATCTACAAGCAGGTCATCGGGCGCTTCGACTTCGAGCTTGGCGCGGTTGTTGGCGTGATGTTGCTGACGCCGGCGCTTGTCGCATACGGCATTGATGTGCTGGCCAGGCGCAACCAGCGGGCAACGTTTAGCGGCCGGTCCGTGCCAGTGGTGCTGGGCCAGAACCGCATGCGCGACGGTCTCTGCACCCTGCTGGTTGTCATGGTGACATGTGCCATCCTTGGCATCATCGGCATGGCGATCTTTGGCTCGCTGGTGCGCTTCTGGCCTTACAACCTGACGCTTGGTCTGCATAACTATGAAAAGGCTCTCTCTGATCCCGACGAACTGCGCACGATCTTCAACAGCCTTCTGCTGGCGAGTTCCGTGGCAGTTGCCGGCACGTGCCTGGTGGCAACAAGCGGCTGGATGGTCAGCCGAAAGGGCTTCTCTGGTGGGCTGACACAGGTCATGCAGGCGCTCGCCATGGTCCCGGTGGCTGTGCCGGGGCTTGTGCTTGGCCTCGGCTATGTCTTTTTCTTCAATAACCCAGCAAATCCCTTGCACATCCTGCAGGGTGGCATGACGCTTCTTGTGCTGTGCACCATTGCGCATTTCTACACCGTCCCGCATCTCATGGCGGTCGGTGCGCTCGTCAAGCTTGATCGTGAGGTGGATCTCGCTGCACAGGCGCTTCGCTCCAGCCCGGTTGCCACCGGACGGCGCATTCATGCCGCGGTGCTCGGGCCGACACTTGTCGACATTGCCGGCTATCTGTTCGTCAACGCCATGACGACCGTGTCTGCGCTGATGTTCCTTTTCAATGCGCAAACCCGTGTCGCGGCGATTGCCGTCGTGAACATGGCTGAGGGCAGCCGCTTCGGGCAGGCAACCGCGCTCGCCGTCATGGTCATGGTCATCTGTCTGGCTGCCACAGCCCTGCAGATTCTCGTGCGCAACGTCATCATCAGGAGACAACCATGGCGCAGGCAAGCGGGCTGAACCATCCGTTCGCGGAATTTGCAGGCAAGCTGGCTGACGCTGCCGGCCAGGCTGTGATGCCGCTTTACCGGCGGCCGCTCCACATCGAAAACAAGCAGCAAGCGGGTGGCTTTGACCCGGTGACAGCAGCTGACCGCGCAGCGGAAGCAGCCATCCGGGCGCTGATCGAGCAGCAACACCCCAATCACGGAATCATCGGCGAAGAGTTCGGCACGGTCCGGGCAGATGCTGCGTACGTCTGGGTGATTGATCCGGTCGACGGCACCCGCGCCTTCATGTCGGGCATGCCGACCTGGGGTACGCTGATCGGCCTGCTGCATCATGGCAAGCCGGTTCTGGGGGTTCTCGACCAGCCCCACCTCGGCGAACGCTTCGTCGGTGACATGACGCAGACATTGCGCAGCGGGCGGCAAGGCGATGCGCTCCTGCAAACCCGCAAGGGCGTGTCTCTCGGCGAGGCGATCATCTGGGTCAGTTCCAGCATCACAGCCGATGCACCGATGTTTGCCATCACACAGCGCCTTGCCAAGAGCGTCCGGATGCTGCGCTATGGCAGCGATTGCATCGCCATGGCCATGCTGGCGGAAGGGCACATCGATGCCGTGATCGAGGTCGGACTCGAAATCTACGATATTGCCGCCCAGGTTCCGATCGTGACTGGTGCAGGTGGCGTCTTCACGGCGCTCGATGGCACGGATGCTCTTTCAGCCCACTCGATCCTCGCAGCGGGAGATCGCAAGCTGCACGCAGCGATTTCTGCTGTCCTTGCCAGTGCAGCTGACGCATGACGTCGGCTGGCGGGCAACAGCTTGGCTGGCAAGAGCGCGATGCTGCCGTGTTCCTCCATCAGCATGGCTCGACTCCGGCACTTGGCATCCTGCACAGGGCCGATGGCATCTGGCTCGAGGACGAGACCGGGCGGCGTGTCATTGATCTGCATGGCAACAGCGCACATCACATCGGTCATGCCCATCCTCGCCTGATCGCTGCGATCAGGGATCAGCTTGACCGGCTGGCGTTCTCGCCGCGGCGCTACAGCAACGACGTCGCAATCGCTCTGGGGGAGACATTGACCTCGCGATTCCGTGGCGGGCAGTCGCGGATGCTCCTGGCCACAGGTGGCTCCGACGCAATCGAGATCGCATTGAGGCTTGCCCGGGCAGCGACAGGAAAGTCAGGGATTGTCGCGCTGGAAGGCAGCTACCATGGCCACGGTTTCGGTGCGCTTGCACTGTCATCGCGCCGGCTGGATGCCCGCCTTGGCAGCCAGATGCCCGATATCCATCATGTCACGCCCTATTGGAACGAGGCGTCCGGCGGTGCAGACCGCATGCTGGATGACATTGCCGGGCTGCTTGCAAGCCAAAGCCAAATTGCTTGCCTGATCGCCGAGCCCATGCGCTCCAACTGCATCGTGCCGCCAGATGGCCTATGGCAGGCTGTCAGCAGCCTGTGCCACCAGCATTGTGTGAAGCTCATCTTCGACGAGATTCCGTCCGGGCTTGGCAAAACCGGACGCTTCTTTGCCCATGAACACTTTGGTGTCGTGCCCGACATTGTTGCGCTCGGCAAGGCGCTTGGCGGCGGCATCCTGCCAATCGCAGCTGTGCTGGCAGACACAAATCTGGACGTCGCTCCCGAGTTGGCGCTTGGCCACTATACGCACGAGAAGAACCCTGTGACCTCGCGCGCAGCGCTGACCACCATTGGAATCATCGACGATGAGGGGCTGGTTGATCGCGCGCACAGGCTGGGTCTGCTGGCCGAGACACTGGTCCATGCGCGGATACAAGCACAGCAAACCCGTGTCACAGGCATCCGCGGTCTTGGCCTGTTGCGAGCGATCACCTTCGAGGATGGCCCCGAGGCTGCCGAAGATGGCATTGTCGTGAGCGGCCTGGCCCATGGCGTATCTTTCACGATGAAAGGCGCGAATGCCGCAGGCTTCTCCCCTCCGCTGGTGATCTCGGAGGCTGATTTGAACTTGGCACTGAACGGCGTTTGCAGCGCGGTTGACGGCGTGCCCGCTCCCTGAACTGCTCTTGCCGACCACGTCAGCTGAACACAAGCTTGCGCTTGCTGAATCTGCCATGACAGCTTGCTGAATCTGCCATGACGGGCCTCAGAGCGAAAACGGCAACGGCTACAGACGCCTTGTCGCCGATTTTCTCACCACAAGCTCGATGGGCAACTCCATCTGCTCGCCTTTTATACCGCCCTGAATCTGGGCGATAAGCGTCGTTGCTGCCATCTGGCCGATCTGCGCGGTGGGGATATGGACCGTCGTCAGTGGTGGCATCATCTGGGCCGACATGTCGATGTTGTCGATGCCAACAACTGACAGCACTTCCGGCACGACAAGATTGCGTGACTGTGCTTCCTGAATGCAGCCAATGGCAAAGAGATCGATGCCACCGATGATGGCCGTAGGCGGATTGGCCAGATCAAGCAGGGCGGCACAGCCATTTCGGCCGCCGGCCAAGGTCAGGTCCTGCTGCGAAACGAGCTGATCCTGCAGGTCGAGCCCCGCGCGGGCCAGCGCCGCTCTGGCTCCAGCCACGCGGCCGGACTGCCGATCGTTGAAGAGCAAGCGCCCCACCACCATGCCAATGCTGCGATGGCCAAGCGCGAGCAGGTGTTCGGCCGCAAGTGCGCCTGCCCGCTCATTGTCGACCGTCACGGCGGCAAACTCCGCATTGCCGCACCAGGTCAGCACCACCGGCAACTCGCAGATGCGCAGCAGCGCAGTGGCCTCGCGCGCCCTCTCGGCGCCCACCAGCATCAGCCCGTCGACACCACGCGCAATCAGCATGCGAAGCGCTTCAGTCTCGGCTGCCGGGTTCATTTCATGCGAGGCGACCAGCAGCTGGAACCCCTCGCGGGCCAGCGTCGACTGCATGGATTGCAGCACGCGGGCGAAAATCGTGCTGTCGAGCGTCGGCACGATGGCGCCAATGGTCATGGTGCGGCCCGAAGCCAGCGCGCGCGCCATCCCATTGGGGCTGTAGCCAAGCTTGCGCGCACTGGCATGGACGCGGCTCAGCGTCTCCTCGCTCAGCAGTTCCGGCTGGGTCATGGCGCGCGAGACTGTCGCTGGCGACACACCAGCTGCGAGCGCAACATCGACCAGTCGGGCTTTGCGGCGTGGCGTCATTGATGACTGATGAAAAAAATTTCATCACTTGTCTAGCCGGTTCTGACGAAATTCATGCAGTTTCGATCATTCAGGCCAATTGACAGCTGTTTGATGATCTGAAACCTTGGATGAAAGCGCTTTCATAATGTGCAATAACAGGGAAGAAACCCGATGATCGGGCGCAGAGGCTGGATAGGGATAGGCACGGTCGCGGCACTTCTGGTGCTTTGGTACCTGCTGACCACCGTGACAGGCGCGATTTCGCCTGCACGCTTCCCATCGCCTGCCGAATTCTGGATTTCACTTCGGCAGGTGTCGATACGTGGCTATGCCGGCGGGCAGTTGCTCACACATGCGCTGCACAGCCTGAAGCTGGTCGCGATGGGCTTCACAGTCGCGATCATCACTGGCGTGCCGCTCGGCCTCTGGATGGGTTGGAACCGCAAGGTGGAAGCCGCGATCAACCCGGTCTTCCTCATCGTACGACCTATTCCGCCACTGGCCTGGATCCCGCTCGCCATTCTCTGGCTGGGTCTTGGCGATGCGGCCAAGATCATGGTGATCTGGTTCTCGGCATTCGTGCCTTCGGTCATCAATTCCTTTGCAGGCGTGCGCAACATTGATCGGCCGATTCTTGAGGCAGCCCGCATGCTGGGCACACCGCGCTGGCGGCTTGTCACAGAAGTTATCGCGCCTGCTGCCTCGCCGATGATTTTCACCGGCCTGCGGCTGTCCCTGCAAGCGGCATGGACAACTCTCGTAGCAGCCGAGCTTGTCGGTGCGCTCGTTGGCATCGGCTTCATCCTCAACATGGCGCAGCAGGATCTCTATCCGGGAATGATCCTGGTTGGCATGGTCGTTGTTGGCATTCTTGGCTGGGCGACCACATGGCTTCTGGGCCGCGCCGAGAAGCGCGCATTGGCCTGGAACGTGGCGGCGAGGGATTGAGCCATGCATGACACGCCGTTGAGTTTTCGCGAGAAAATGGCCTGGGGCGCGCTTGGGCTTGCCCTCTTCCTTGGCCTTTGGGCGTTCATGTCGACATCGGGCCTGGTCCCGCGCCAGTTCCTGCCGACGCCGATGGACGTGCTCAACCGCATCATCCGGCTGATGACAAACCCGTTTGCGGGCGCGACCTTACCTTCGCATCTGGCGTCCAGTTTCCAGCGCTATGCCTATGGCGTGCTGCTTGCTGCTTTCATCGGCGTGCCGCTTGGTCTCATGATGGGCTGGTTCCGGCTGCTGGATGACATTGTTACGCCGATCTTTGACGGCCTGCGCTTCATTGCGCCGATTGCCTGGGTACCTTTTGCCGCGCTCTGGTTCGGCACTGGCATTGGCGGTCCGGTCATGATCATCTTTGCCGGTGCGTTCCCGCCCTGCCTCATCAACGCCTATCGCGGGGCGCGTTTTGTCGAGCCGCGCCTGATCGAGGCTGCGCGCATGCTGGGCACCAGCAACACGCGCACCATTCTGGAAATCCTGCTGCCTGCTGCCACGCCCTCCATTGTTTCCGGCCTGCGCGTTTCGGCCGGTCTTGGCTGGCAGTCACTGGTGGGCGCCGAGCTGATCGTGGCGGCGGCCGGTGTTGGCTTCATGATGGTGCAGGCGCAGGCCAATGTTGCGACACCAACCGTGATGGCCGGGATGCTGGCGATTGGTGTGGTTGGCATGCTGATCGATGTTTTGCTCAGGCAGGGTGAAGGCTGGTTGCGCCGTCGCCGTGGCCTTGACGGTTGAGGACGAAACCCATGGGCTCCATCCGCTTTGAAAATGTTGACAAGGTCTTCGGCCCCAACACGGGCGGGGTGAAGGCGCTCGACAACATCAATCTGGAAATCGGCGAGAAAGAGTTTGTCGCCATTGTCGGGCCATCGGGCTGCGGCAAGACAACCTGCCTGCGCATGGTCGCAGGTTTCGAGCCCCCGAGCGCGGGCATCGTCAGCGTCAATGGCAAGGCCGTGACCAAGCCTGGTCCTGATCGTGCCGTGGTGTTCCAGCAATTTGCCCTTTTCCCGTGGAAGACCGTGCGCGAGAACATAGAGCTTGGGCTGCGCAACAAGAACCTGCCCTCCAGCGAACGCGCCGGCCTTGTCGCCGATGTGCTGAAACTGATGAACCTTGAAAGCCATGCGGACGCCTTTCCGCATCAACTCTCGGGCGGCATGCAGCAGCGCGTCGCGATTGCGCGCGCCTATGTGCTCGACCCGGATGTGCTTTTGATGGACGAGCCCTTCGGCGCGCTCGATGCGCAGACGCGCGTCGTCATGCAGGAAGAGCTGGTGCGGCTGGCGCGGGTCAACCCGCGCACGGTGCTGTTCATCACGCATGCGGTCGAAGAGGCCGTTTATCTGGCTGACCGGGTGGCAATCATGACGCGGCGCCCCGGCCGCATCAAGGAAGTGCTGGATATCCGTTCCATCCGCGAAGCCGAAAACTGGGACAAGCACCAGAAGATCGAGGACGTGATGGACCTGGAATCCTTCGTCCACCTGCGCACGCAGATATGGAAGTCACTCCGCGAGGAAAAGGGCTCGAATGTCATCTGACGTCGCCCATCTGCCGCGCCTGATGCGCGACCTGACAGAGCCGGAGCCCATCCCGGCTGCAGGCATCGCGCGCGCCGTCGAGCTGATGCAATCGGGCCGCCTGTTCCGCTACGGCGAGATGGGAGCAGACCAGCTGGATGTATCGCTGCTGGAGCAGGAATTTGCTGCATTCGTGGGTCGAAAGTTCTGCGTCGCGGTCAACTCTGGCGGCGGCGCGATCTTCCTCGCACTCAAGCTGCTGGATGTGCAGCCGGGCGAACCTGTTCTGGTCAACGGCTTCACGCTGGCACCTGTGCCCGGCGCCATCGTACATGCGGGCGCGAGGCCTGTCATTGTCGAGATCGGCGCCAACTATGTGATCGACCTCGATGATCTGAGGCGCAAGGCGCAGGCATCCGGTGCCCAAGTGCTGCTGCTGTCGCACATGCGCGGCCATCTGGCTGACATGGACGCGATCACGGGACTCTGCGCCGAGCTGGGGCTCAAGCTGATCGAGGATTGCGCCCATTCGCTGTGTGCGACCTGGAATGGGCAGACCATTGGCAACTTTGGTGAAATCGGCTGTTTCAGCGCCCAGACCTACAAGCATCTGAACGCTGGCGAAGGTGGCTTTCT
>JANMMX010000286.1:0-8031 GCA_031373605.1 Allobosea sp.
ACCACGCAGGACGAAGTTCTGCAGACATTGGCAGTGGCTCATGAGCTGGGCATCCCGGTGACACCGCGCGGCACAGGCACAGGCAACTATGGCCAGGCCATGCCGCTCTCGGGCGGCATCATTCTGGACCTGTCGGGCTTCAACAAGGTGACGGCCATCCATCCTGGCCGCTTCACGGCCGAGCCCGGCGCCATCATGGCCAAGATCGACAAGGAAACGCGCCCCGGCGGGCAGGAGCTGCGGCTGCATCCATCCACCTATCACACGGCGTCTGTCGGCGGATTTGTCGCTGGCGGATCAGGCGGTGTCGGCTCGATCAAGTGGGGCGGCTTGCGCGATTATGGCAACATCATCCGGCTGAAAGTTGCCACGATGGAGGCGACGCCGCGCATACTCGATCTGACCGGCGACGACCTGCACAAGGTCGCCCATGCCTATGGCACCAACGGCATCATAACCGAAGTCGAGATGCCTCTGGGGCCGGCTTACAATTGGGTCGATGTCATCATCGGCTTCGATGACTTCCGCGCAAGTGTCGCCTTTGCCGAGGCATTGGGCGCGCAGGATGGGCTGGCGTTGAAGCAACTGGCCGTCATCGCGGCGCCGGCGGCCCATGACTATTTCCTGCGGCATCAGAAATTCATTCCCCGCGAGAAGCATATCGTCACGATCATGGTGGCTGATTTTGCGCTGGAGGCGATGCTGGCTTTCACCCGCCACTTCAAGGGTGGTGAATTGCTGATGCGCTCGGATGCCTTGTCTGCTGATGATGCGAAAGGCCTGCCGCCTGTCTATGAGCTGGGCTGGAACCACACCACCTTGCGCGCGCTGCGCATCGACCCGGCCATCACCTACCTGCAGGTGCTGTATCCCTACCCCAATGTCGTTGAGCTCGCGACGAAGATCCATGCGCATTTCGGCGAGGAAGTGCCAGCACATCTGGAATTCGTGCGCTTTGATGGCAAGGTCACCGCCTTTGGCCTGCCGCTTGTGCGTTTCACCAGCGAGGCGCGGCTGGAGGAGATCATCTCCATCCATGAAGAGATGGGCGCGCCGATCTTTAACCCGCATCGTTACACGCTGGAAGAAGGCGGCATGAAGCAGACGGACGCCGTGCAGCTGGCTTTCAAGCGCGAGGCTGATCCGCAAGGCCTGCTCAACCCCGGCAAAATGATTGCCTGGGAAGACCCGGCCTATGACTATTCATCCGGCAAAACATTCCTGTTCCGGAGTCTGGCCGAAGCTGGCATCGGCAACTGACCATGCGCGTTCTGGTTCTCTATGCCCATCCGGTCGAGGAGAGCTTTGGCGCGGCCGTGCATGAGCGGGTTGTCTTGACGCTCAGGGCGCAAGGCCATGAGGTTGATGATTGCAATCTCTACGCGGAAGGGTTCGATCCTGTGCTGTCCGGCAGCGAGCGGCGCGGCTACCACGCCATCCCCGAGAACAGGCAACCGGTCGAGAGCTATGTCCAGCGGGTCGAGGCTGCAGAGGCACTCGTCCTGTGCTTCCCCGTCTGGAATTTTGGCTTTCCGGCCATTCTGAAGGGCTTTCTCGACAGGGTTTTTCTGCCCGGCGTGTCGTTCAAGCTGGTTGATGGGCAGGTGCGGCCCAACCTGTGGAACATCCGCAGGCTCGCGGCTTTCACCAGCTATGGCGGCCCTCGCCACCGCGCCTGGCTGATGGGAGATCCGCCACGCAAGGCTGTTTGCAGGATGATACGGTCGCTTTGCCACCCGACGGCACGACCGGTTTACTTTGCCCACTATGATATGAACCGCTCGACAGCGTACAGCCGGGCAGATTTCCTCGCACAAACCGGCAAGAAGCTGGCTTCATGGGCCTGAAACCAGACAGCGTCATCGGCATGTCATACTGCGCGGGGATAACCCAGCCGGCAAACAGGCTGGGGAATTGTTTCGCATGAGCAAGTCACTTGAAAAGAGCGTGGGTCGCGCTCTCCTTCTGGCCGCGCGCCTCCACCGGGCGCGCATTGGCGAACGCCTGAACACGCTCAACCTCTTTCCCGGCCAGGAACAGACCCTGAAGCTCCTGCAAGACAACCCCATGACCATGGGCGAACTGGCTTTGGCCCTCAGGGTGCGTCCACCAACCGTCTCGAAGACGATTGGCCGGCTGTCATCACAGGGACTTGTGACACGCGCCGGCAGCGAATCGGATGGCCGGCAGATTCAGGTTCGCCTGACCGAAGCCGGCGAAAAGCATGCTGTCGAGATCGACGCGATCTGGAACGATGTCGAGCGCGACATGCTCGACAAGCTTGACGCCAAAGAAGCGCGCGCCTTGCGCAAGTTGCTGCGCAAGGCTTCCAAAGGTCTCAGCAAGGCCCTGGGCAAGGAAAGCCCCGACCTGGCCGACGAGAATGATCCCGAGGATGCCGAGAGCTGACGCCTGCTCACAGCATGCGAGGCAACATCGTCACCGCCACACCAGCCAGGGCCAGCACGGCAACGGTTTCGACCACGCCGCGATGCAGCCGGAACAGCAGAAACGCCGCGAGCAGCGCAAGCCCTGCCGCAGCCAGGTTCAGGCTGGCGAGATCGGGCACAGGCAACACCAGCGGACCGGCCTGGAAGACACTGACTTTCGCAAACAGCACACCCAGCGCAAACGTCAGCAGCAGCGAGGCAATCACGCCCGCAACAGCCGCCGTGATCATTGCCAGAGCACCCGCGATGCGCCGGTTGGACCGCGCCCGCTCGACAAAGGGTGCACCACCGAATATCCAGACGAAGGATGGCGCAAAGGTGACCCAGACCGTCATGAGCGCGCCCAGCGTCGCCGCCAGCCACGGCGAGAAGGGCGCCGGATTGCGCCAGGCCGCCAGAAAGCCGACGAACTGATTGACAAGTATGGTCGGGCCAGGCGTCGTTTCAGCCAGACCAAGACCATCAATCATCTCGGGCGCCTTGACCCAGCCCTTGCTGTTGACGGCCGCCTCCGCCAGATAGGCCAGCACGGCATAGGCCCCGCCAAAAGTGATGACGGCGAGCTTGGAGAAGAACAGCCCGAGTTCGACCAGCAGATGGCCCGGCCCCAGCCACAGCACCGCCAGCAGGACCGGCGCCCACCAGATCACCAGCCAGACCAAAGCAGCCTGGAAGGCGGCCCGCGCTGCTTGCGCCGTGATCGGTTGGCCCGTTTCCAACCGCACGGCCAGAGACAGCAGGTCAGGCTTTGCCACCGCCAGCCAGGCGCCCAGCAGCGCTGCCCCGCCGATGACAACCGGAAACGGCACTTTGAGAAAGGCGAGCAGCGCAAAGCTCAGCGCCGCCATCCACACCAGAAACCGCGTCCTGAAGGCCCGCTTGCCGATCTTCAGCAACGCTTCAACCACAATGGCGATGACCGCAGCCTTGATGCCGAAGAGCAGGCCATCGACCACCGGAATTCCGCGCCCGAGCACATAAAGAAAGCTCAGACCCAGCATGACCAGCGCGCCGGGCACCACAAAGAGCAGCCCGGCGGCAAAACCCCCGCGCACGCCGTGCAGCAGGAAGCCAAGATAGGTCGCGAGTTGCTGCGCCTCTGGCCCCGGCAACAAGGTGCAGAAGTTCAGCGAATCGAGGAAGCGGCGCTCCTCGATCCATTTTTTCTCATCCACGACCGCCCGGTGCAGCATGGCGATCTGCCCGGCTGCCCCCCCGAAAGAGAGGCAGCCGATCTTGGCCCAAAGCGCCAGTGCTTCGCCGAAGCTGGGCTGGACCAGCACGGCAGGCGATGTCTGATCCGTCGCGCTCATCATGACTTGCCCTTGGTGGCTGGCCAGTTGTGCGTCTCGTCCGACGCGTCCCGGCACCAGCGATAGAAGGCATCGTAAAGCAGGAAGCCAGCTTCAAGCTGTTCCAGATCATCCTTGAACATGCGTGACAGACCCAGCGATGCCGCCAGCAAGCCGGCAGCTTCCGGCGCGAGATCAAGTCTGGCCGTATCGGCCGCCCGCACAATGGTCGCCAGCTTCTGCAAGGTCGGTGTTGCGAGCCCGAATTCGTTCAGCATCGTGTCGAAGGTGCAGGTGTCGCCGCGATGACTCCAGAACACATCGTCAATGTCGAAGGGCGTGGCACCAAAGCGCTCGGCCACGCCCATCACTTCGGCAGGCGCCACGAACAGAAAGACAGCGTCCGGATCTATGAAGCGCCGGATCAGCCAGGGGCAGGCGATGCGGTCGACCTTGGGCCGTGCCCGTGTGACCCAGAGCGTCCGGCCGAGTGCGTCACGTTCGGGCAGATGCCTGGTGACAACAAGACTTTCGCCCGCAGCCGCCCACGCGAGATGCCCGCCTTCCAGCGAGCTGGCGTCGATGCCCTCGTGCCGCAGCCAGGCCGCAACGCCCTGGCTCAGCTTCAGCCCCTTCTGGCAGCTGACGACAATCGTCTCGCCCTCGAACTCATCTGCCCATTGGGCAACGTCGAGATGGCTCCGGCGAATGGAGGCTGGCAGCAGCCGCGGGTCGGCCTCAAAGTCCTCGTCGATGCGCACATCAATGAGCACGGGGGCCGACGGCGTGCCGACAAGGCGGGCCAGTTGGGCAACGGTGATTTCTGTGGGTGATGGCATAGCGCCCATCCCTTTCTACGGGTTGTGGACGCGATCATTGGGCCGGAGCCTCACGGGGCTATCGCGGCAGGCCCCTTGGATGGAGGCTTAGCGCCGATGCGGCTTGTCGGTCAAGCCGGGCAGAACAGACTTGACAACCTGCCATTTTTGTTCTCTTTTTGTTTCAGAACAAAGGACGAACGAAATGGCTGCGATTGCTTATCAACTGTCCCACGACCCCCTGCCCTTGCTGGCCGCGCTCATCGAGCCTGCGCGGCGCAAAACCGGAACAGTCAACGAACGCCCGCTGCACAGTTTCGCAGCGCAACCCGAGCGACGCTTCACGGCCTGGCATGGTCGCTCC
Source organism: Allobosea sp. (assembly GCA_031373605.1). GTDB lineage: Bacteria > Pseudomonadota > Alphaproteobacteria > Rhizobiales > Beijerinckiaceae > Allobosea. The sequence continues at coordinate 4,925 of JANMMX010000286.1, forward strand.
GGGCGGCGCTATGTCGCCTCTGTCTTCCGGGCATCCGATGCCTGGGCGCTGACCTTTGTTGATGCCGTGTTGATCGCTGTCTCGGGCGAACGCAGAATTCTGGCCGTGCGTGACAGTGGCCCCTTCGGCGTCGAGGCAGCCCTGGGCCGCTGGCGCGATCAATGCGTGGCGGCAGGCGCAACCGAGTTCCATGTGCACCTTCTCGCCGAGGATACCGAGTCGCGCCGCCAGGCACTGATCGATCTGACGCCGGAAGTCTGATATGCCTCAGGCTGTTGTGGCTGGCAGGACCAGATGCTGTGCGAGCCAGGTCAGGTCGGCATCGTGCACGCCCAGCGCCAGCAGCTGTGCCTGTGTTCGCAGCACATAGTCGGGATTCTCGCCTGACTGGCCCACAGCGCCTGCCACGACCTCCAGCAGCTGCTCACGCGGCAAGCGGCCCGCATATTGCCGGTGCCGACGGTCAGCAATGTAGGTCAGGCAGGTCACCAGCTGGCCTGTCACAAGACGCAGCCGCAACTCACGCTCGAGATAGATCGATGTCACCTGCTCGCGCGCCCTGAGATAGGCGATGGTTGTCTCGCGGTCAGCATCAGCCACCCTGAACGCCACGCCATGGCAGGAGCCGCCACGATCAAGCCCCAGAACGAGGCCTGGCCGCGTCGGTGTGCCGCGATGGACATGCGAGAACACGCAGAGCGATCGATGATAGCCATGCAGATGCGCCATCTCGCGCGCCTCGAAAGGAAAGCCTGGATTCCACATCAGCGAACCATAGCCAAACACCCAGAAATCTTCGCGCGCGCCCACCTGTACCCCATGAGAACGAATCTCTGCCACAAACCGGCCATGGTGGCGCAGCAAGGCACTGGCGAGCTATCAATACAGATCACGTTGCGCAAGACGCGTGATTCCCGAAGGCTGGCACGGTTCTCGCTTTTTACTGGCACCCTGCCACCAGTTTCGCTTGATCGCAGCAAGGAGCACCGCGTGAATTCAACTGTTGCCAGGACTGGCCAAAGCAGACTCTGGCTCTACCTGCCCTTCGCACTGCTTGCCCTTCTTGCACTGCTCTGGAGCGGGCTGTGGTTTTACGTCAAGGGCCGTGTCGTCAATGGCATCGAGCTGGCTCTCGCCAGCGAACTGCAGCTTGGCCGGAATTGGGCTTGCGCTGACAACCGCGTCAGTGGCTTTCCTTTCCGGATCGAGGTGCATTGCAGCGCGCTCAAGGTCACCTCGGCACGCGACAATGGTGACTACACCGCCACCACGGGTCCTCTGGTCGCACTTGGCCAGATCTATACACCCGGCCTCATTCTGGTGGAGGCCAAGGGGCCACTTCAGCTGAAGACGCCGGATGGCAGCATCGTTGATGCCAGCTGGAACCTGCTCAACGCCAGCTTCAAGAAGTCCGGTGAGAGCTTCGAGCGACTGTCAGCCGTGTTGAGACAGCCAGCCCTGACGATTTCGCGAACCGGCACGGCTGCGATCAGCACTTCGGCGCAATCGGTGGAGCTGCATTTGCGCCCCACGCCGGCGCGTCCCCCGGCTGATGGCGCGATCGATGCCGCGATCACGGCAAAGGCCGCAATAATTCCGGCACTCGACCAGTTCCTGTCGCAGGATCGTCCGACCGATCTCGATCTCAACGCCATGATCCTTCATGCAACTGCTTTTCAACGTGGCCTCAACCCGGAGACACTTGAGGGTTGGCGCCAGCGCGTGGGGCTGATCGAGCTTCGCAAGGTCACGATGGTCAAGGGCGAGGCCAGGCTTGAGGCCAGCGGCCAGATGGCGCTGGATGATCTGAAGCGCGTCAGGGGACGGCTCGAAAGTTCGGTGGCAGGCATTGACCGCATAGCCGGCATCCGGGTCGGCGGCTTTGCCAATCTCATGCAGGGCAACAGGGTGGCCGCGCCTGGGAGCCCGGCTGCATCGACCCTGCGCCCCTTGCCTGCGATTGAGTGGCGCGATGGGCGTACCTGGTTGGGACCCTTGCGCCTGCCGCTGCCCGCGCTGGAGCCGCTTTACTAGGCTTGCGCCGTCTCCTCGTCGCTTTCGGGTGCCAGCACACGCGTTGCGCCCCAGCGGGCCAGCACCTCGTTGGTCGGTCCAAGCACGAAGAACCGCGCCGCATCACGCTCGTAGTCCTCGTCCAGCAGCTGGTCATAGTCGGTGTAGCGGTGCCGGATATGGCTGACGAGCGCGAGCCAGAGCGCGGCATCCGGCGAGAGGGCTCCCATCTTTGGCCCACCGGCCCGTGCCAGCACATCCTGCGCATCCGCCAACGAGATGAGCGGCGCTTGCAGGCGCAAGGCCTTGCGGATCGCCATCTGACGTTTCGTGCCCGACATGGCCCCAGAAAGCAGTGCGAGGCGTCAGGCGTCAACCATCACATGAAGCACCGTTGCAGCATCTGTAGCGCCCGCCCTTCCGTTGCTGCCATGCAACACCTATCTCTCATATGGAGCAGTTGCCCATTCGGGGACTGCAACCACGGATGAGAGCAGCCGGACGCGTTGCCAGAGGCGAAAGCCAGGGGGCGCGAACGGCAGGTGGAGAGCACGATGAATCTCGAGAAATACACCGATCGCGCCAAGGGCTTCCTGCAGGCCGCCCAGACGATTGCGCTGCGCGAAGGCCATCAGCAGTTTGCGCCGGAGCATCTGCTCAAGGCCCTGCTGGATGATCCCGAAGGCATGGCGTCGGGCCTGATCGACCGCGCGGGCGGCCAGTCCAAGCTGGCAAAGCAGATGGTCGATGCTTCGCTGGCAAAACTGCCCAAGGTCTCGGGCGCAGGTGCTGGTGGCCTGCACCTCACACCAGCGCTGGCGCGCGTGACCGCCACCGCCGAGAAAGCCGCCGAACGTGCGGGTGACAGCTTCGTCACAGTCGAACGCATGCTGCTGGCGCTGGCCGTCGAGAAGGATACGGAAGCAGGCCAGGTGCTGGCCAAGGCAGGCGTGACGCCGATGGGGCTGAATGTCGCCATCGAGGCCGTGCGCAAGGGCCGCACGGCGGACACAGCATCGGCCGAGCAGGGCTATGATGCGCTGAAAAAATATGCGCGCGACCTGACGGCCGCAGCGCGTGATGGCAAACTGGAC
>JANMMX010000342.1:0-3175 GCA_031373605.1 Allobosea sp.
AAACCAGCCCCATGAATTCGGACATCAGGTTGCGGTGATACCAAGGCGGACGAAACGTGTTCTCGCCCACCATCCAGCGCTCAGGGAAGATGACGAAATCGATGTTGGCGGTGCCCGGCGTCTCGGAGGGCGAGGTCATCACCGTGAAGATCGACGGATCGGCGTGGTCGAACAGGATCGGCCCCACTGGCGAGAAGCGGCGCAAATCATACTTGTAGGGCGCATAATTGCCATGCCAGGCCACGACATCGAGCGGCGACTGGCCAATCGACGTCTGGTGCAACTCGCCGCCCCATTTCGCGATGAGCAATGAGGGGACCTCGCGATCCTCGTAGGCTGCCACCGGCGTCTGGAAGTCACGCGAATTGGCCAGGCAATTGGCGCCAATCGGCCCACGATCAGGCAAGGTGAAGGCGCCACCATAATTCTCGCAGACATAGGCGCGGGCCGGACCGTCGATCAGCTCGACCCGGAAAATGATGCCGCGCTGGATCACGCAGATTTCGCCGGGCTCGATCTCGATGATGCCGAACTCGGTGCAGAACCGCAGACGACCTTCCTGCGCGACAATGACAAACTCGCCATCCGCGTTGAAGATGTACTCGTCCACCATCGAACTGGTCACCAGCAGCAGATGCACCGCCATGCCAGCCTGCGCATCCGCATCGCCCGCAGTCGTCACTGTGCGCAAGCCGGTGACAAAGGTTTCCGGCGTCGCTGGCAGCGGCACGGGGCTCCAGCGCAGGGGCCCCAGCGCCGTGTCAGCCTCATCGCGGGCATGTGGCGCGGTGCGGATATGTCCCTTGTCGCGTTTTGTGAAGCGGCTGGTGTGCTTCACCATCGGGCGGATGCGGTAGAGCCAGGAGCGCTGGTTAGTGGCTTGCGGCGCGGTGAAGGGCGAACCGGAGAGCTGCTCGGCATAAAGGCCATAGTTGCATTTTTGCGGCGAGTTGCGGCCGATCGGCAGCGCATCGGGCAGTGCTTCGGTCTCGAAGCTGTTGCCAAAACCGGTCATGTAGCGAGGCGTGGACAAGGGCGGCTCCCGGGGCGAAATAGCGTGACAGATTTTTGACAGGTTCGCGGTTTTGTTCGAAGACCGTCGCGCGAGTTGACCTTGCACGGGAATTAGTTACAAATGAAACTAATGTCAATGCCAGAACCTGAGAAGCCAACCACCCAGCTCCATCTGGAACGGTTCCTGCCGTATCAATTGAACGTGGGCGGCTGGTTCATGAGTCGCGCGCTCGGCCGCATTTACGGGGCGCGTTTCGGCATTGGCATACCGGAATGGCGGGTCATCGCGCAGCTCGGCGAGTTCGGCAAGCTGACCTCGCGCGCTGTCGGCGAGATGTCGCAGATGCACAAGACCAAGGTGTCGCGCGCCGTATCCGAGCTCGAATCGCGCGGGCTGGTGGAGCGAAGTGAGAACCGGGAGGACCGGCGCGAGGCTTTCCTGACGCTGACGGGTCCGGGCCGCAAGATCTATGAGCAGATCGTGCCGCTGGCACTGGCCTTCGAACAGCGCCTGCTCGAAGGCTTGCTGCCAGAAGAGCGCCTGGCCTTTGAACGTGTGCTGGCGACATTGACTGATCGCGCCCGTGTCCTGTCAGCCGGTTATGCTGATTTAGACGGCTAAGTTCACTTTCCTGGCAGATTTCGCAAATGTGATGCAACCGCGCAATTGCTGAAACCCGTGCGTTGTGGCAAATCACGCGCACTTCCGGGACCAGCGGGCAAAAGCGGAAATGCCTGTCGTTTGGTCAGTTTTGAGCCATACTTCAGTCGCGTTTACCAGTTGTTATCCATGATTGCGCAGGCTTTCCCACATCCGGGAACCACCACATAGCGGGCTGAAACGACCCTTCGATGCTGTCACGCCTTCTCCAGATGTTCACAGTGGCCGGGATCGGCCTGCTGGCGACATTGTCGCCAGCAGCGGCACAATCGCCATCCTGCCAGAATTGGCGTGAGGAACTGGCCAGCCTGCAAGGGCAGCGCTCGGGCGGGGATCCGCGGGCGGCACAAGCCGTGGGGGCAGAGCTTTCGCGCAGCATCAACCAGTTTCGCGCCATGGGTTGCGAGCGGTCGCAATTCTCGTTTTTCAGCGAGGCGCCTCCGCCGGGCTGTGCCCAGCTGCAGGGTCGCATCGGACAGCTTCAAGCCCGTTTCGCATCGCTCCAGCAGCAGGGCGGCAATGGTACTGAACGTCGGCGCGCACAGCTCGCTTCGCTGATCGAGAACAATTGCCAGCGCGGTGTCTACCAGACTCCGGAACCGCAGCGGACGCAGCAGCCGCAGCAGCGCGGGTTCTTCGAGGCGCTTTTCGGCATCGAGCCGGACCGTTCGCGGCGACCCATGCCCGAGCTCGATGTCAGCGAGCCGCAGTTGTTGCAGCCCGGTGACCAGGAACTGGAAAAGCAGCGCTGGGGCGCGGGGCGACCTGTCTGTGTGCGCACCTGCGATGGTTTCTTCTTCCCGCTGTCGAACAGTCCTGGCGGCCGCGAGAGCCAGAATGACATGTGCCAGGCCCTCTGCCCGGCTGCAGAGACAGCCGTGTTCTACATGAGCGGGGATGGCGACATCGAGAGCGCCACAGGCCGGAATGGCCAGTCCTATACTTCGCTTGCCAATGCCTCGCGCTACACGCGTGGCTTCGACGCCTCCTGCTCCTGCCGCAAGACAGGTGAGACCTGGCGCGCAGCCTTGCGCGACGCCGAAGACATGCTGGATCGCCGCCGTGGAGACGTGATCGTCAGCGAGAAGCGCGCAGCCGAGTTGTCCCAACCGCGGCAGGACAACCGCGCCGAAACGCGCCGTCGCCAGCAGGCCAAGGTCGATGTGCCGCCTGTTGATGAATTGCCGATGAACTCGACGAACTCGCCGACTGCCAGCAACGATTCCGCTGGTGTCGGACCACAAGGCGCAGGTGTGGGGCCGACATTGCGCCAGGGCCTTGGTGTTCTCCGCGAGGTTCAGACAGCGGATGGCGAGAAACGTACAGTTCGCGTGGTTGCCCCCGGCATCGCACCGCAGGCCGCACCGTAAATCCGGAGCATGCGCGCCGTTCAGGCCTTGCCGGTCAACCGTTCAAGCACAAGCGCCCGCCCCATCATCGGCAGAATGGCAGCCAGTTCAGGCCCGTGCTCAAGCCCCGTCAGCGCCTGCCGAAGCGGCA
>JANMMX010000373.1:0-1813 GCA_031373605.1 Allobosea sp.
GTCCGGAATGGGGGCGGCCAGGCGAAAGCTGAAGCTGTCACACTCAACCAGTCCGCGACGACCGCCTTGCCCTTGCGTGCAAGTGAATTTTCCTACGGCTGGTACGATGTGGAGGAAGAAGATGGCGTCAACTTCCGCTGGATGGCGGCAGATGCCATCATCTTCAACCCGATGCCCCAGCGGCCATTGCTTGAGGTCCAGATTGAGCTCATGTCGGTCTTTGGAGCCGAGCGGCCCATGCTGCGGGCGTCCTTTGATGCCGTGCCGGCTCGGCTGAGCGTGTCCAGGCAATCTGGTCCGAACAAATCTGGCTGGCTCCTGCGAATTGCGCCCAACGAACGGGGCATGGCCACAACGTGCCAGACGCTGAATCTGGCGAGTCTTCTGGCAAGCTCGCCCGCTCAAACTGCCGGCAGCAACGACAGCCGGATGCTGTCGATCAGTGTAACGAATGTGACGTTCGAATACGCCGACTGAGCGAAAAGAGCAGCTGCTCTCTATCGTTGGCGGAGTTCGCCGAAAAGCAGCTTGCCCGCGAACGACCATGGCCAGAGGAACGGCAAAACTAATCCCCGGCGTTTTCACGGCGACTATGGTTGCGGCTTCATTGAACATCATGGAGCCATCGGATGCCAGATTCCTACCTGCCACAGAATGATCCAAACGCCTCTCGCTCCCGCAGTGCTGCCGAGCCGGCCGGTGATGCGGTCCTGATCATTCCGAACAATGCCATCGACCTGCCGGCCTATGCCAAAGCGATGCGCGTGCACGTTCCGGCCACCCTCAGCGAGGCCAGCTTGCGGGTGACGCCGACACTCGCAAAGGATGACAGCCTCCACGTGACGCTGCGCTTTCCCTCCGGACTGTTTTACGAGCCCTTGTCTGTCCGCAAAGTGTGGGCAACCGGGACAACAGCCGGGATCGAAATCCATGGCTATACGGTCTGAGCCATGAGCAACTTTGGATACGGCTCCGGAAGCCGCCCACGCGCGCCTGTTGGCTCTTTCCCCCTCATCGCCTTCGCAGGCGACAGCATCACCGCTGCCACCTTGCAAGCCAACACCGCCACACTGACCGCCAACACCAACCGTGGCGCGTCCTTCTGGGTGCCAGCGCTGACGAAGCAGCGCGTGCGCACGACGCAGGCGCTGAACTTCGGGGTGAGCGGCAACACCAGCGCAGCGCTGCTGGCACGGATTGGCGATGTCATCGCCTGCCCGGCGGATTACATCGTCGAGAACATCGGCACCAATGATGTCAACGGGGCCATCACCGGCAGCACCTTTTCCAACTTCAAGGCCAACAAGGAGGCGATATGGGATGCTCTGCTGAACGCGGGAAAGGTCGTCATTGCCGTGCCGCCACTGGCCCGCGAGATCGCGGCAGCCGAGAACCGCGCGACGCTGTGGCGGATGATCGACTGGGTGCGTGACCAGCAATGGGCCGGACGGCGCAACTTCTATGTGGTCGACCCCAACCCGCGCTTTGTCGAGTTCGGCTCCAACACGGGCGCACCTCGGGCGGGCTACACCTATGACGGCCTGCACCCCAAGGCCGAGGGCACGATGGCCTTCAGCCAGCCGATTGTCGACCTGCTGCTGGGGTTGCTGCCTGCGCAGAATGACAGTGTCGCCTCCAGCGTGGCCGATGTTTTTGACGCGGTCAACAACCCCACCGGCAACCACTTCGCCAACGTCGCCATGACCGGCACGGGCGGCACGCGCACGGATGCGGGCGCGCTTGTCTCGGGCACGATCCCGGACAACTGGCGCAGCGAGGTGTTTCTCAACGGCGCAACCGTCTCCTCGCTCAC
>JANMMX010000316.1:0-7865 GCA_031373605.1 Allobosea sp.
ATCATGACCATCCTGCACGCAGGTGGGAAGTTCGACTCGAAGGTTTATGAGACCTCTGGCGGCCTGCACGGCGTTGGCGTCTCGGTGGTCAATGCCCTGTCTGACCGGCTGGAAGTTGAGGTTGCGCGCGGACAGATACTCTATCGGCAGGTGTTTTCGCGCGGCGTGCCGATGGGTGGACTGGAGACACTGGGCAAGATTGTCAATCGTCGCGGCACCAAGGTGCGCTTCCACCCCGATGCGCAGATTTTTGGCGAGGGCGCGCGTTTCGTGCCGTCGCGGCTGTTCCGCATGGCGCGCTCGAAAGCCTATCTGTTCGGCGGGGTCGAAATCCGCTGGAAATGTGCGCCTTCCCTGCTCCAGCCCGAGGGCGATGTCGCAGCCGAAGCCGTGTTCCGCTTTCCCGGTGGCCTTCGCGACTATCTGGCACGCGAGATTGAGGGCAAGGATCTGGTGGCCGAGCCGATCTTTGGCGGCAAGATCACCAAACAGGGTGGCCATGGCTCGCTGGAATGGGCCGTGGCCTGGCTGGCAACGGGCGAGGATGGCTTCTGCTCCTCGTATTGCAACACGATTCCCACAGGCGATGGCGGCACGCATGAGCAGGGCCTGCGCGTCGCCCTGCTGCGCGGTTTGCGTGACCATGCCGAGCGCATCGGCCAGTCGAAGCGCATGGCGCAAGTCACCTCTGACGATGTGATGGCAACCTGCTCGGCGATGCTTTCGGTCTTCATCCGCGAGCCGGAGTTTCAGGGCCAGACGAAGGACAAGCTGGCAACGCTGGAAGCCGCGCGCATTGTCGAGAACGCGGTGCGCGATGCCTTCGACCATGGGCTGGCCGCCTCTCCGCAGCAGGCCGTGAAGCTGCTCGACTGGTCGGTGGATCGCGCCGAGGAGCGCTTGCGCCGACGGCTCGAGAAGGAAGTCTCGCGCAAGACTGCGACCCGGAAGTTGCGCCTGCCCGGCAAGCTGGCGGATTGTTCCAATGCAGGCGCAGCAGGCTCCGAAATCTTCATTGTCGAAGGTGATTCGGCAGGCGGCTCTGCCAAACAGGCACGGGATCGGGCGACGCAGGCGATCCTGCCCCTGCGCGGCAAAATCCTGAATGTTGCCAATGCAACGCGCGACAAGCTCAACGCCAACCAGCAGCTGGCCGATCTCATTCTGGCGCTGGGTTGCGGCATTGGAAACCAGTACCGCGACGATGACCTGCGCTATGAGAAGGTCATCATCATGACCGATGCCGATGTCGACGGCGCGCACATCGCTTCGCTGCTGGTGACATTCTTCTACCGGCAGATGCCGCGTCTGATCGATCGGGGCCATCTCTTTCTGGCCATCCCGCCGCTCTATCGGCTGCAGCACGGCGGCAAGGCGGTCTATGCCCGCAATGACGCGCACAAGGACGAACTGATGGAGACGGTGTTCAAGGGCAAGAAGCCCGAGATCGGCCGCTTCAAGGGCCTTGGCGAAATGATGCCGGCGCAGCTGAAAGAAACGACGATGGACCCTCGCAAGCGCATCCTGCTGAAGGTCGTCGTCGATCATGACACGCGCGATGACACGTCAGACACTGTCGAGCGGCTGATGGGCAACAAGCCTGAAGCGCGGTTCAACTTCATCCAGGAACGCGCGGCATTTGCCGCCGAGCTGATCGACATCTGATCGCTCGGCTGCATGCAGCGTCACTTTTCGCTGCATGGCAGAGATTTTCATTGCATTTGATGCAAGCCGGCAAGGTTTTGCTAACCAGCTTTTTACCGGTTCACGTCATCCTGCGTTCTCGAATACTGCTCCATGGCTGGGGCGGTCGCGATGGAGCGCATGACATGAACAAGTTCCGGCTGTTTGCCCGCAACGAACGTGGCGAGCTTTTGCCTGACATTGCCAAGGCAGGTGCTGCCATTGCCTTCCTGTCCGTCATCTCGGCCAATTTCCTGTCTGTGCAGACAGCCAAGCTCGACAAGGACACGCTGAGTCAGGTTGCGGCTGCGGCCTCCAGGGGGCGACCGGTTGATCCGCTGGTGACGGGCTCACTGCAAAAGGCTGCAGGCGACACCAGGCTCGATCCCTGCAACATCAAGCGCTGACCTGATTGGCGCGTACTGGCATTCCTGACATCTGCAGGTTAGGGCTTGGGCATGACGCGTGAATTCATCATGTCCACTCTCGTTACCCTGCTGGTGACGCTTGATCCGCCCGGTCTTGCGCCGATCTTCCTTTCGGTTACGCGCGGCATGTCCGCCATCCAGCGGCGGCAAGTGGCCTGGCGCGCCTGCGTCATCGCTTTTCTCATCATGGCTTTCTTTGCCCTCGCAGGCGATGTGCTGCTGAAAGCGCTTGGCGTCTCCTTGCCGGCTTTTCGCATTGCTGGTGGGCTGTTGCTGTTCTGGATCTCGTTCGAGATGGTCTTCGAGCGCAGGAACGCACGCAAGCAGGAAACGGCAGAGGTCGCCATCACGAAGGACCATATCAGCAACGTGGCCGCGTTTCCGCTTGCGATCCCGCTGATGGCCGGACCCGGCGCATTGACCGCGATGATGTTGCTGGCTGGTCGCGCAGGCGGGGACATCTCGCTGCAAACGATGCTGATCACCATTGCGGCGCTGGTGATCCTGTCCTGCTATGTCGTCTTCCTGCTGGCGAACCCGATCTCGCGCATGCTCGGGATCACGGGCAATGTGGTGCTGACGCGCCTCCTCGGCGTCATTCTGGCCGCACTGGCCGTGCAGTTCCTGATCGACGGCATTCGTGCTGCCGTCCAGTCGAGTTGATAGCGAAAGCTACTTCGCCAGGAAGGCCTTGATCGGGGCCTCGGCCTGCTTCATCGACAACACACCATCAAGATGGCCGCGCGTGCCTTTCAGGAAGACCTGCTCGACATTGCCACCGGCCTTCTTCAGCAAGTCTGCTGTCTGGCTGACGCCGTCGGCATGGAAGACCAGATCGCGCGGCTGCGTGATCAGCAGTACTGGCGCTTTTACCTTTGCAAGCCCGTCTGCAAGGGTGCCGCCGCCGACCGTGAAAAGCTGGTTGGCCTTCACCAGATAGAGGAAGTGGTTGGCATCTGACAGCTTGGCGCGGCCTTCGCCAGCGGTTTGCAGCACAGCCTCGATCTGGAAGCGGTTGGCCATGGCCTTGCCCGGATCTTCGCCTTCTTTCGCAATCTTGCGGCCGAAGACGCCATTGGCCCAATCCCAATGGTTGGCATGCAGTGTGACAATCTTCAGTGCCTGCGCCAAACCTGCATTGGGCGGCGTCTTCCCATAATAGTCTCCGCCATTCCAGTTCGGATCGAGCCGGATGGGGGCGGCCCAGACATCGAGCCAGGCGATCAGATTGGCATCAGACTCGGCTGCGCCAATGACGGGCATCGCCTTGCCGACCATGTCGGGATAAGTCGCGGCCCACTCGAAGGTTTGCAGCGCGCCCATCGAGGCGCCGGAGACCATGGCCATCTTGCGGATGCCAAGGCTCTCGACCAGCACCTTCTGAACCTCAATGAAATCCCTGATCGTCACGATCGGGAAGTCCATCCCATAGGGCTTGCCCGTATCAGGATTGATCGAGGCCGGGCCGGTGGTCACTGTCTTTCCGTCTCCGGCATTGAGATTGACCAGGGTGTCCGACGACAGCACAAAATACGTGTTGGTATCGATGGCCTTGCCTGGCCCGATGATCGCGTCCCAATAGCCGGGTGCTGCATCCGCAGCAGCATATTTGCCCGCCGCATGCGAATTGCCGGAGAAAAAATGACAGATCAGGATGGCATTGGAACGGTCGGCATTCAGCGTTCCATAGCTCTCCCAGCCCACCTTGACGTTCTTGAGTGTGCGCCCTGACTGGGTGGTGAAGCTCTGAAGTTCAAACACCTTCTTTTCGGTCAACAGATCCTGTGCCTGCAGGGTGCCGGGCGCGGCCAGCGCGCTTGCCCCGAGAAGAAAGGCACCGAGTGCCCATTTCGCCAGAAATTGTGCTGCACCGTGCTTCATGCCGTCCTCCTGCTTGTTGCCATGGATGAGCCTCGGCATCATTGGAGCGGAAATTCTGATGCAGCGGAAGAGCTATCTTTCACGGCGGAACCCGAGGCGCATCACAGCGTCTCGAGCAATCCCCTGATCAGCGCACGGCGCGGCGCAATCGACGAGATCAGACCGTATTCCTCCAGCGTGTGCGCGCCGTCGCCATCGATGCCGAGACCGTCCAGCGTGGGCACGCCGAATGCCGCCGTGAAGTTCCCGTCCGAGCCGCCACCCGTCATCGGGCAATCCTCGAGCACAAAACCGATCCCTTTCGCGACGCCTTGCGCCTTGGCCAGAAGTGCAGCGACCTCAGCCGACTTCTCATAGGGCGGGCGGTTCATGGCGCCGAACACGCGCAGCTTCACATCCGGATCATGCGCTTTGAGTGCCAGGAGCAATGCCTCGAAATGCTGCCCATCGGCCACAGATGTCACGCGCAGATCGACCGTGAACCAGGCATGTTGCGGAATGACATTGGGCGCAGTGCCGCCAGAAATCAGCGCGACCGTCACTGTGACACCGCGCGCGTAATCTGTCAGCGCCTCGACCGCCAGCACCTGTCGCGCCGCCTCGCGAATGGCCGAGCGACCATCCTTGTGGCGCGAGCCGGAATGCGAGGGCCGCCCTTCGATGGTCACCTCAAAACGGCCGACGCCCTTGCGCGCCGTGACGATCTTGCCGCCATCCCGGGCCGGTTCGGTCACCAGCACCGCCTCAGCCTTGCGCCCCAGATCCTCGATCAGCCCGCGCGTGGTCGGGGACCCGATCTCTTCGTCCGGCGTGAAGAGATAGGTCAAAGGGCGCTTCACCTCGCCTGAAACAACCGCATCCTTGAAGCCCTGCAGCGCCAGCCATGCGCCGCCTTTCATGTCATAGACGCCCGGCCCATAAAGCCGGTCACCCTCGACACGCACCGGCAAATCCTTCGCAGAGGTGCCGACCGGATGCACGGTGTCGAGATGCGACATTACCAGCACAGGTTTAAGCCCGTTGGCAGGCCCGGCACGCAGCAGAATGCAGTCGCCCAGACCGTCACGTCCACCGATGCGCTCGACCTCGACCGGCAGGCCCGCAACGTCGGCTGCCACCAGATCCATCATGGCATTGACGCCCGGCACATGCCGCGTCGGGCTTTCCAGCGCAACCCAGCCGGATACAGCTGCAATGGCCTTGTCTGTCATGGCTGGAACTCTTGGATCTGGCGCGTTGATGCTGGTGGCGGGCTTCAGCTGTGTGCGTCAGGCCTAGAACGGGATGTCATCATCCAGCGGGGCCGAGCTGCGTCCGCCACCGCCACCCGCCATTGCGGGCTGGCGCTCGGCCGGGCTGGAGCGGCCAAAGCTGCCACCCCCGCCGGAGCGGTCGGACACCTGCCGCTCACCACTGCCACCGCCCATGCCGGCATCCTCGCCACCGCCGTTGCGGCTGTCGAGAATGGTCATCTCGCCGCGATAGCGCTGCAGCACGATTTCGGTTGTGTACTTCTCCACGCCCGACTGGTCAGCCCATTTGCGGGTTTGCAGCTGGCCTTCGAGATAGACCTTGGTGCCCTTGCGCAGGTATTGCTCGGCCACCTTGGCGATGTTCTCGTTGAAGATCACCACTTTGTGCCACTCGGTCTTTTCCTTGCGCTCGCCGGATTGCTTGTCACGCCAGGTCTCCGATGTTGCGATGCTGAGGCTCACCACCGGCTCGCCGGAATTGAGGCGCCGCACTTCCGGGTCCTTGCCCAGATTGCCGACGAGAATGACCTTGTTGACGCTGCCCGACATGACCTGCTCCTGTTTTCCGCTCACGCACCATGCTGGCGAGGCGCGCCAGCTGAACCTGTTATGCGCCTTTCCGCAGCGCACGCAACAATGTTCTTGTTATGTTCCATTCGGTCTGTCAAGTTGTCCCCTGCCTATTTTGAGTCGCAGTTTCATCAGCCACCCCCTATTGTCGGCGCCTGCTGCCGAATGCATGGAAGAACTGGAATGGCGAAAGTCGCCCGTTACGGACTGTCGAACCTGCTGATGCTGGCGTTGCTGGCAGCACTGCTTTCGGGCGGGGCCTGGGCATGGGCGGTCTATGCCGTGACGGCGACGCTCGCGACAGTTGGTGACGAGCACGCCGGTGATGATCTGGCACTGCTCGGCGCGGGTGGGCGCCGGTTCTATGAAGCCAATCTCTATGCGTCACTGCCGCTGGTGGCGCTTGTCACTGTGGCGTTGCTCCTTGTGGCAGGCTCCGGGCCTGCTTTCGGGCTTGTCGCCGCTCTGGCCGGCCTCGGCATTGACATCGAGGCCGCGCGCACGGCAACCGGCCCCTGGTCGCTGGCTGGCGGCATCGTGGCAGTCGGCCTGTTTTATGGCGTGGCAGCGGTCAATGTCGCGCATGAGCTGATGCACCGCACGGGCAATCGCGCGGCCTGGCTGACCTCGCGCTGGCTGCTGGCCTTTACCTGGGACACAAGCTTCTGCATCGAGCATGTTCATGGCCATCACCGCCACGTCTGCACCGAGAAGGACCCGGCGACAGCGCGGCGCGGCGAGTATGCGCTGGCCTTTGTCTGGCGCTCGACTCTTGGCCAGTTTCGCAGCGCTTTTGAAATTGAGGCCGCTCGCCTGCAGCGCAAGGGGCTGGCCGTCTGGTCGTGGCACAATCTGGTGTTGCGGGGCCAGCTCATGTCGCTGGCTGTAGCGGTTGCGGCGTTCGCAGTTGCAGGCTGGACAGGTGTCGTGGTGTTCCTGCTCGTGGCCCTTCAAGGCAAGGTCTATCTCGAGCTGGTGAACTACGTCGAACATTACGGGCTGGTGCGCATGCCCGGCTCCCGTGTCGAGCCGCGCCATGCCTGGAATTGCTACCACATTGTCTCGAGCGCGATGCTCTACAACCTGCCGCGCCATTCCAATCACCACATGTTTGCGGCCAAGCCCTTCTGGGCTCTGGAGGCGGATCCGGATGCGCCCACCCTGCCCTTCGGCTACAAGACAATGATCGTCATTTCGCTTGTGCCGTCCCTTTGGCAGAGGGTCGTCGATCCGATGCTGGCTGACTGGGATGCGCGTTTCGCCTCGGAGCCGGAGCGCGCCTGGCTTAAGGAACGCGGAATTCTTACATCGACCACGCCCGGCCAGCCGCAGCCAATGCATGCATGATCTGACCCGCCAGGTGGCTGCGACATCTGCGCCCGGACGCCGCGTCTGTGACGCTGATACAAAGCCTTATCTTACAGTTTGAACACGGACAAAGCAGACAAGCATGGCCCGCAAGGACAGCAAGCCCCTTCCCGATTCCGCCCTTGAGGACATGTTCGACCGCAACCGCGCGGCGGATCCGAACGCCCGCATGATTACTGTGCGTGGCGCACGTGAGCACAACCTCAAGAATGTCGATCTCTCGATCCCGCGCGACAAGCTGGTGGTCTTCACGGGCCTGTCGGGCTCAGGCAAGTCCTCTCTTGCGTTCGACACCATCTATGCCGAAGGCCAGCGCCGCTATGTCGAGAGCCTGTCGGCCTATGCGCGCCAGTTTCTGGAAATGATGCAGAAGCCCGATGTCGACCAGATTGACGGCCTGTCGCCGGCCATCTCCATCGAGCAGAAAACCACCTCGAAGAACCCGCGCTCGACGGTCGGCACCGTCACTGAAATCCATGACTACATGCGCCTGCTCTGGGCGCGCGCCGGTGTGCCTTACTCGCCCGCCACCGGCCTGCCCATCGAAAGCCAGACCATCAGCCAGATGGTGGACCGTGTGCTGGCCCTGCCGGAGAAGACGCGCGGTTATCTGCTGGCGCCAGTCGTGCGCGGCCGCAAGGGCGAGTTTCGGAAAGAGCTGGCTGATTGGCTGAAGCGCGGC
>JANMMX010000414.1:0-8000 GCA_031373605.1 Allobosea sp.
GCGCGCCCGTGTCTGGCTGGCGCGCGTGGGCCTGCGTGCCTTTGTTGATCGCTATCCGCACATGCTCTCGGGCGGCCAGCGCAAGCGCGTGGCGCTGGCGCAGATGCTGATCCGTGATCCGGAAATCCTGCTGATGGACGAGCCCTTTGGGCCGCTCGATGCGCAGACGCGCCAGATCATGGGCAACCTGCTGCTGGACCTGTGGTCACGCGACAAGCGCGCCGTGATGTTCGTCACCCATGATCTGGAAGAGGCGATTGCGCTGTCAGACCGGGTGGTGGTGATGTCGGCAGGTCCGGCAGCGGGCATTGTCGCCGATTACCGCGTGCCGCTGGAGCGCCCGCGCGACATTGCTGAAATCCGGCTGGAAAAGGCCTTCCACGACATCCATCGTGACATCTGGGCCAGCCTGCGCATCGAGGTGCAGAAGGCCTATGCGATGGGCGAGGGCAAGGAGCTGGTCGATGCCGAGCGTTCCAGCGACAAGGGAGCTGCAGCATGAACCGGATCAAACTGCTTTCGCTGCAATTGCTGGTGGCGGTCGTGTTTCTGGCCATCTGGCATGTGCTGACGGTCTATCCGCTGATTGGTGATCCGAAGAAAATCCAGTTCTTCTTTTCCACGCCGATTGATGTTCTGGCGCGCACCTGGAAGCAGGTGGTGGGCGGCGAGATCTGGTATCATCTCGGCATCACACTCACCGAGACAGTGCTGGCCTTCGTTTTTGGCGCGGCAGGCGGCATCCTGTTCGGCTTCACCTTTGCCCGCAGGCAGCTGCTGGCGGCGGTCTTCGACCCCTACATCAAGGCCGCGAACGCCCTGCCGCGTGTGGTGCTGGCACCGATTTTCGCGCTCTGGTTCGGACTGGGCATCTGGTCGAAGGTGGCGCTGGGCTTCACGCTGGTCTTCTTCATCGTGTTCTTCAACGTCTATCAGGGCGTGCGCGAGGTCTCGCAGACCATCCTCGCCAATGCCCGCATGCTGGGCATGAACGAGCGCCAGCTCTTCCGCCATGTCTATTGGCCCTCGGCCTTGAGCTGGATGTTCTCTTCGCTCCACACCTCGGTCGGTTTTGCGCTGGTGGGGGCTGTGGTGGGTGAATATCTCGGCTCGTCGGCAGGTCTTGGCTACAAGATCCACGAAGCCGAAAGCGTGTTCGACATCACCGGCGTTTTCTCCGGCATGCTTATCCTGGCCGTCTTCGTCATCATCATCGATTCACTGGTGACGGTGATCGAGAACCGGCTGCTGGTCTGGCGGCCGGGGCAATCGAGCACGACGACGCGCTGAATCGTCGTGCAGCAGCAAGACACCTTGCCGCTGACCCTGCCTGTGCCTAGGCTGCCAACCGAAATGTCTGTCAAACCAAAGCGCCGAGAGAGCGCCGAACCGCAACCGGAGGAACACCATGACCATCACCCGCCGCACAGCCCTCGGGGGCATTGCTGCCGTCACCGGCCTCAACAGCTTGCCGGCTTTCGCGCAAGGCGCGCCGGAGAAAACCAGCGTGGCGCTGGGCGTCGGCGGCAAGGCGCTGCTCTATTACCTGCCGCTGACGGTGGCCGAGCGGAAGGGCTTCTTCAAGGAGCAGGGGCTGGACGTCACGGTTAATGATTTTGCCGGTGGTGCCCGCTCGCTTCAGGCGCTGATCGGCGGTTCGGTCGATGTCGTGGCAGGCGCCTATGAACACACCATCCGCATGCAGGCGAAGGCGCAGGACGTGCGCGGCGTGATCGAACTGGGCCGCTTTCCTGGCATCACCATCGCCGTGCGCAAGGAACTGGCGGACAAGGTCAAGTCAGCGGCCGACTTCAAGGGCCTCAAGATCGGCGTGACAGCGCCGGGCTCGTCCACGGCGCTGACCGCGCAATATGCCATGGTGAAAGCGGGGCTGAAGGCGACTGATGCGGCGATCATCGGCATTGGCGCAGGCGCCAGCGCGGTTGCCGCCATCAAGCAGGGCCAGGTCGACATCATCTCCCATCTGGAGCCGGTGATCTCGAAACTGGAAAGCGATGGTGACATTGTTGCTCTGATCGATACCCGAACCGAGACCGGCACGCTGAAGCTCTTTGGGGGCTCCAATCCGGCAGCGATGCTCTATCTCAAGGGCGAGTTCGCGACCAAGAACCCCAATACGACGCAGCGTCTGGTCAACGCGCTCTATAAGTCGCTGAAATGGCTGGAGACAGCCAAGCCGGATGACATCGCCGATCTCGTGCCGCCGGAATACCACCTTGGCGACAAGCCGCTCTATATCCGCGCGGTGAAGGCCTCGCAGGAGAGCTATTCGCGCACCGGCATCCCGCCACGTCGCGCGATGGAAAGCATGTTCGACTCGCTGAAGCTGCTGGACCCGGAAATGGCAGCTGCCAAGGTCGATCTGGCCGACACCTTCATTGAAAGCTTTGCGAAGAAGGCGGCCTCCGGCGCTTGATCGTTCACATGACGCAATTCGATTGGTTTTGCGTCGACAAATCAATCTACTGTCTCGCAGCGTTTCAACCTGCGAGTCAGCCATGTTCAAATCCCACAATCCCGCATCAATGTTTGCGCCTGTTGGGCCGTATTGCCACGGCCTCGAAGTAATAGCTCCGGCACGCTTCCTATTCACCAGTGGAACGATGGGTTTGAACGAGAAGGGTGAGGCTCCGCCAACGATCGAAGGGCAGCTGGAGGTGGCCTGGGGTAACCTCAGGGCCATTCTGGCGGAAGCCGGGATGGAATTTTCCAATATTGTCAAAGTCACCACATATCTGGCATCCCGTGACTTGCGCGGTCCCGCAACTGCATACCGGCAAAAAATGCTCGGTGAGCAGAAGCCTGCGGTAACGACAATGGTCGCCGGGCTTCTGCAGGATGACTGGCTCATTGAAATTGAAATCGTGGCAGCGGCTTGATCTCAACATGAACATCCTCTCCATCCAGTCGCATGTCGCCTATGGACATGTCGGCAATGCCTCGGCTGTCTTTCCCATGCAGCGGCTCGGCGTCGAGGTCTGGCCCATCCACACCGTCCAGTTCTCGAACCACACCGGCTATGGCGCGTGGAAGGGCCGTGTCTTCGACGGCAACATGATCGACGAGGTGATGGAGGGCATTGCCGAGCGCGGCGTGCTGGGCAGCTGCGACGGTGTCTTGTCAGGTTATATGGGCTCGGCAGATCTGGGCCATGCCATCCTGTCAGCTGTGGCAAAGGTGCGCACGGCCAATCCCGATGCGCTTTATGCCTGCGATCCTGTCATCGGTGATGTCGGGCGCGGCGTCTTCGTGCGCCTCGGCATTCCCGAATTTATGCGCGATCAGGCGATGAAGGTGGCCGATATCGTCACGCCGAACCAGTTCGAGCTGGAGCTGCTGACCGGGAAATCCGTAACCGATCTGGCTTCGGCCAAGCGTGCGGTCGAAGCCTTGCGGGCGCTCGGGCCGCGTGTGGTGCTGCTGACGTCGCTGGAGGCTTCCGACACGCCTGCCGACAGCCTGGACATGCTGGCAGCCGACAATCACGGCTTCTGGCGGGTGAGGACACCAAAGCTCGACATCAGCGTCAATGGCGCGGGCGATGCCGTGGCTGCTCTGTTCTTTGTGCACTATGCGCGCACGGCCTCGGCAGCTGAAGCGCTGGGCGCGGCGGCTTCCTCGATCTACGGATTGCTGAAGCGCACCAAGGAGGCAGGCTCGCGCGAAATTCTGACGGTCGCCGCACAGGACGAATTTGTGACGCCGACCCGCCGCTTCACACCTGAGGCTGTCTGAAACCTGCGACGAGGCTCATCATGACAATCCGTCTCGCATGAAAATCCGGCTTGGCACCTTCAATGTCGAGAATCTGGTCTCCCGGCAGGCCCAACAGCTGGACCAGCGCAGCGATGCCTCATCGGCCATGTCGCTTTTCCATTTTCCGCGCGAAGCGGACCAGTCGGCAGTGGAGCGCGCGCTGACCGTCACGCTTGAAGATGACAAGCGGCAGATGACGGCGCTGGCCATGGCCGAGGCCGATGCCGATCTCTGGATGCTGCAGGAGGTCGACACGCTGGCTACCATGCAGGCCTTCTTCGCAAACTACGTGAACCGCGTGGCGACGCATCGCTATGGCCATTTCGCGCTGGTGGAGGGCAATGACCGACGCGGAATCGATGTGGCCTTCGCTGCCCGGCGCGACCTGTTCGCTGAAGAGCAGGTCAGGGTCAAGTCGCACAGGGACATGACCTTCACCGAGGCTGGTGTTTTCGATGATGATCTTTCCGCCTTGGGCATCCGGTCTTCCGACAAGGTGTTCCAGCGTGATTGTCTGGCCGTCGAACTCGGTTTCCGCGACAGGTCACTGACGCTGTTCGGCTGCCATTTCAAATCCATGAACAATGGCCGCGAGGATGGCAGGCATGCGACCTTGCCATTGCGCCGCGCTGAGGCGCGCGCGGTCGTGAAAATCGTCAAGGCGTGGTTTGGTCCGGCCTGGCGGCAGCACAATTGGGCCGTGCTGGGCGACCTGAATGGCTACCGCACTGGCATAGGTGCTGGCGGCATCCTGACGGATGAGGGCGAAAGCGGCATCGAGGCGCTCACCGACAATTTCGCGCAGGACGTGATGGCGCATCTGCCGCCGCATGAGCGCTGGACGCATTTCCGCCGATGGTGGTCCGAGGCAGAGGACCGCATGCGCGAATGCCACATGCCGCTCGACCATATCCTGCTGTCGCCGACCTTGGCCGCCGCGAATCGGCAGCCGAAGGTCGACATCATCCGCCGGGGCCTGCCCTACCACGTGCCGCTCGATCCACGCGCGGCGGACCGCAGCATCGCGACCCTTTCGACCACTGGCGACCGCTATCCCCGCATTGGCTGGGACCGGCCCAAGGCCAGCGACCATTGCCCGCTCATTGTCGAACTTGTGATCCCGAAGGACAATTCCTGATGCCACATCCCTTCTACACGCTCGATGTTTTCACCACGCAAAGGCTGGCGGGCAATCCGCTGGCCGTCGTGCTGGATGCCGCTGATCTGGACACCGCCCGGATGCAGGGCATTGCGCGCGAATTCAACCTTTCGGAGACGGTGTTTGTGTTGCCGCCGGAGGATGCGAGCCAGAAAGCCCGCATCCGGATTTTCACCCCGAATTTCGAGATGCCTTTCGCCGGCCACCCGACCATCGGCACCGCCGTCCTGCTGGCCACACTGGCCACCAATGGCAACCCGGGCGAAGACAGTTTCGTGCTGGGCGAGAATGTCGGCCCCATCCCGTGCCGCACCACTGTCGTCTCGGCGACGCTCGGGCGCGCGGCATTTGACGTGGCCATGCCGCCCGCGCGCATTGCCGAGATCGGGCCGCGCGCGAAGCTGGCGGCAGCGCTCAGCGTGCCAGAATCTGCCATCGGTTTCCCCGGAGCCCTTTCAGGCATCCGTCCGGGGGTTTTTTCAGCCGGAGCTGCTTTTGCCATTGTGCCTTTCGCTTCACCTGAGGCGCTGGATGCAGCAGCGCCATCTCGAGGTGACTGGCCCCCCGCCTTTGGCATGAATGATCGCCAGTCGGTCTTCATGGTGGCACCAACAGCGGTGCCCGGCACCTATCATGCCCGCATGTTCGCCTTCGGTCGTGACATATACGAGGACCCGGCCACCGGCTCGGCCACGGCGGCAGTCGCCGCTCTGCTCGCAGAAGCGGAGGTGCCCGGAGATGGCAGCCACAAGCGCGTCATCCAGCAAGGCTACGCCATGGGCCGCCCATCGCAGATCGAGCTGACATACCATATCGCCAATGGCCAGATGACAGGCGCAACCATTGGCGGCAGCGCAATTCTCGTCAGCCAGGGCCAGTTATTGTGAGCGAATGGCCAGATGGCCTGATTGTCGATCTGGAGCGGATAGATGCACGCGTCAGCGCTTATGACTGGGCTTTTTCGCGTGACAGACGGGCCGAGATCGATGCGTTTTGGCTGAATCGCCTGGCTGGCAATTCCGGCATCTTCAATGGCCGTGTGCTGATGCAGCATGCGGCCTCGATAAAGGACGGCGTGCTCACCGCCAGCTATTTCGAGACGGCCTATTCCGATTTTCTGGCCTGGCTGCAGATGGGTGTGCCAGGCGTTCATCCGCGCAATGGCTTTGCCATGGCTGCTCTCAGGGCCAATGACGGCGCGTTTCTGCTGGGCCAGATGGCGCAGAACACGGCCAATCCAGGTTGCGTTTATTTTCCAGCCGGCACGCCGGACCCCGGCGATGTCACCGCAACTGGCGAAGTCGATCTGGCGGGCAGTGTGTTGCGAGAGTTGACGGAAGAGACCGGCCTGCATGCTGACGAGGTCAAGGTGGGGGCGGGCTGGAAGGCTGTCTTCGCCGAAAAGCGCATCGCCTTCATGCGTCCCGTGTCGATTGATCTGACAGCGGAAGCTGCTCGCACGATGATGCTGGAGCGGATGAATAACCTGCATGAGGAAGAGCTGTCAGGCATTGTCATCATCCGCTCGATGGCGGATTGCACGCAACATGACATGCCACCCTTCATGATCGACTATCTCAGGCATATGTTGGCCTGAGCAATCCCAGAATCGTCACAGGACAGACATGACCGAAACCGTCGCGCTTGAAGCCTCCAATCCCTTTGCCCGCCTCTGGGACGCGCCGTTCGGCCTGCCGCCTTTTGGTGAAATCACGCCGACACATATCAGCGCGGCTTTCCCGGTGGCTTTTGCGCAGCATCGCGCTGAGATCGATGCGATTGTCGGAAATGCGGGTGCACCGGATTTCGCCAATGTGATTGAGGCGCTGGAGCGCTCGGGCCAGGCGCTGAGCCGTCTTTGCGCCGTGTTCTACAATCTCAGCGGCGCTGACACGAACGACGCGCTGCAGGCCATCGAGCGCGAGGTGGCGCCCGTCATGTCGCGCCACTGGTCGGCGATCTCGCTGGACGAACATCTGTTTGCGCAAATCGACGCGGTGTTTGTGGCCCGCGCGACGCTCGGCCTGACACTTGAGCAGATGCGTGTGCTGGAGCGCACGCACGCGGGCTTCGTGCGTTCGGGTGCGCGGTTGCAGGGTGCTGACAAGACGAGGCTTGCTGCCATCAGTGAGCAGCTGGCCGGGTTGGGCACACAGTTTGCGCAAAACATGCTGAAGGATGAGTCGAGCTATGTCCGCTTGCTCGACAAGCCAGATGATCTGGCAGGACTGCCGGATTTCCTCACCCGCGCGATGGCAAAGGCTGCCGAGGATCGCGGCCATGCGGGTCTGCACGCTGTCACGCTGTCGCGCTCGATCATCGAGCCGTTCCTGACCTTCTCGACACAGAGGCCGCTGCGCGAGGAAACCTTCACCGCCTGGTCCAAGCGCGGTGAGAATGGCGGCGCGACTGACAACCGTGCGATTGTCGCTGAAATGGTGCAATTGCGCGCCGAGAAGGCCAGGCTGCTCGGCTTTCCGACATTTGCGCATCTGAAACTCGATGACGCCATGGCCAAGACGCCACAGGCCGTGCGCGACCTGCTGGAGCTGGTCTGGGCACCGGCCAAAGCGCGTGCGGGCCGTGAGGCTGCCGACCTTGCCGCTCTGGCGGCGACCGAGGGCCACAGCGCGCCAATCCGTCCCTGGGACTGGCGCCACTATGCCGAGAAGGTGCGCAGCGCCCGCTTTTCGCTCGATGAGGCGGCGATCAAGCCCTATCTTCAGCTCGACAACGTCATTGCTGCCTCGTTCCATGTGGCTGGCAGGCTGTTCGGGCTGAACTTCGCCGAGCGCAAGGACCTGAGCGGCTATCATCCCGATGCGCGCATCTTCGAGGTGAACCGTGCCGATGGCAGCCATCTCGGCCTGTTCATGGGCGACTGGTTTGCGCGGGCATCCAAGCGCTCCGGCGCATGGATGAGCGCCTGGCGCAGCCAGCAGAAGCTGGATGGCGACGTCCGCCCGATTATCGTCAATGTCTGCAACTTCGCCAAGCCATCAGAAGGACAGCCTGCGCTGCTGTCCTTCGATGATGCGCGCACGCTGTTCCACGAGTTTGGCCA
>JANMMX010000415.1:0-2486 GCA_031373605.1 Allobosea sp.
GTCTGTCGATGTCAGAAGCCTCGAAAAAGAGCGGCGTTTCCATCGCCGCCTTGAAGGTACAGGTCCATCGCGGATTGCAGCGGCTTGCGTCGATGGTCAGGACGCAACGATGAAAACCATTGATCTCATTGCCACTCTCGCCTCTGGCGCAGGACCAGCCCAGCGGCTTTTGATCGGTCGCAATCTCATGCTGGTCATCGTCTCAAGCCTTATCATGTGTTCAGCGATTTCGCTGGCCGTTCGCGGGTTGGTGCCCGAGGCAATGTGGACAGGCGCAGCGTTGTGGACAAAACTTTGCTTTGCTTCAGCTTTGTCGGTCTGCGGCGCGTTTCTGATGCATGGTCTGGCCTTTCCAGGGAGGCGCGCCATAACCGCTTATCGACTAGCCGCACTCGTTGCGTTCTCGATGGCTCTGATCGGTATTTTCTCGACCCTTAACATCCCGCCGGGCGCGAGATTGCCATATCTGCTGGGAAAAACCGCACTGATTTGCCCATGGGCCATCCCTCTGCTGTCCTTGCCTGCCTTAGGGCTACTTCTACATTTGATGAAACGCTTCGCGCCCACGGACCTGCGTTCGGCCGGATTTGCAGCCGGGCTTCTCGCGGGAGCGATCGCGGCTGCGGGCTACGCATTGTCATGCCAAGAGGAGGCAATTGGTTTTGTGGCCGTCTGGTACAGTCTTGGCATTCTGCTTGCCGCGGGCCTTGGCGCTTTTGCAGGGCCGCGCCTGCTTCGCTGGTAGTCGACAGTGTTTTAAAAAAGAATTTTCGATGTAACCGGCCCACAAGCTAGGACGAATGGTTCAGTGCAGGTCGACAATCGATCGGTCGGGCCCCTGGCCATACAGGGAACTCGTTCAACCGGAGGAATTCCATGCCATTCTTTTCCCAGTCCCTTTTGCGCTTCCGCCGTGGTGCGTCGATCGCCGTTCTTGCCTCGGTTATCCCGTTCACGGTCGCAGGCATGACGGCAGCTCATGCCTATGACATCACGTCCAAGGCCGCAGTGAATGTGACCTCCGCCAAGATCGCGCTGCAAAGCCATGATCCAGTCGCCTATCAGACGGTTGGCAAGCCGGTGCTCGGGCAGGAAGCGTTTTCTGCTGAACATGAGGGCGCGACCTATCGCTTTTCGTCGGCTGCGAACCTCGCCACGTTCAAAGCCAACCCGGCGAAGTATGCTCCGATTCACGGCGGCTTCTGCCAGCAGGGCATGGCTGGCGGTCGGAAGCTAGATGGTGATCCTGCCCTCTTCCGGGTTGCCGACGGCAAGCTTGCCGTTTTCTCGTACAAGGCAGCGCTGGACGGGTTCCTCAAGGATCCAGCGGGCAATGCCGCCAAGGCCAATGACAACTGGTCGAAAGTCGCGGACAAGACCCCTCGCGAGCTTTTCGGCTTCTGATTGATCGACAGACTTGCGGATACGTCGGCTTCCTGGAATGGAAGCCGACGTCGTCGTCAAGCCAACGTTGAGCCGAAACATGGACAGAAACGGTTCAGGGCTTACTAGGCGCGGGTGCCTCATTGGTCTGACCATGCCCGTGTTCTTTCCAGATGCGGCCCAAGCAGATCGGATGCAGCTAATTGATCGGGATATTGCTGCGCCATCAGTCGACTTTCCGTTGCTGGGTGGCTGTACCGCGTCATTTGATGACTTTCCGTCAAAGCCTGTCATCTGGCCTGCTGCCGGATTTGTGGACACCAAGTTTAGGTGTTTCATTAAGCCGGAGGTGGCCCATGCAGAGAAGACGGTTTGGCAGTGAGTTCAAGATCGCGGCGGTTCGCCTTGTTCGCGAACGAGGTGTGAGTGTTGCGCAAGCGGCTCGGGACGTGGAGGTCCATGAGAATGTCCTGCGCAAATGGGTGAAGGATTTTGCCGCTGATCTGGTGCATGCTTTTCCCGGTCATGGACAGATGAAGCCCGAGCAGCTTGAGATTGATCGCCTGAAGCGGGCGGTCGCCAGGTTGAAGGCGGAGCGTGACTTGCCTCAAAAAAGGCCGCAGCCTACTTCGCCATGGACGTGACATGAGGTTCACGTTTGTTGCGAGACACCGCGGTGTCTGGCCGTTAGCATGGCTCTGTGTGGCGCTGGACGTCTCCCACCCAGGCTTCCACGCCTGGCTGAGCCGAGCACCGAGCAGGCGTGCTCAAGTCGATGAGGAGATCAGCGCGAAGGTTTGTGCGAGCTTCATCGCCAGTGCCCGCACCTATGGCGCCCGGCGCCGAAGATATGCATTGCAGCACAGATACTTGGCAGGTTTGCCGCATGCAGGCATATTTGCTCTCAACCGATACGCGCAGGCTTTTGTCTCGCACGGCATCCGGCGTTTAAACGTCAAGGTCAGCACATGAAATTCCTGGACCAGTATCGTATCCGCAGTTTCAACATCGAGCCGACGAACCGCTGCGTGCTCGCCTGTTCGGAATGCGCGCGTACAGGCAACGCGTTTATCCGCAAGAACCCGCGCGACATCAGCCTTGAT
>JANMMX010000425.1:0-2196 GCA_031373605.1 Allobosea sp.
CCCACCGCATCCACGGGCGCATTCGGGTGACGCCGGTGTTGCCGTTGGGCGCAGGTGCTTTCGGCACAAAGGGCAACATCAGCCTCAAGCTGGAGCTGATGCAGCATGCGGGCTCGTTCAAGACGCGCGGCGCCTTCAACAACTTGCTCTCGCGCCCTGTGGGCGAGGCCGGTGTGGCCGCAGCTTCCGGCGGCAACCATGGCGCAGCAGTGGCCTATGCCGCGCGCGAACTGGGCCTGAAAGCTACGATCTTCGTGCCGGAGATTTCGCCCGCTGCAAAGGTGGCAGCCATTCGCTCCTTTGGCGCAGAAGTGCATATTGGTGGCGCGCAATATGATGATGCGCAGGCCGCCTGCGATGAATTCGTCGCCAGAACCGGCGCGCTGAAGATCCACCCGTTCAGTGCGCTCGAGACACTGGCAGGCCAGGGCACGCTGGCCCGTGAGTGGGCGCTTCAGGAACCTGACCTCGACACCGTGCTGATCGCGACGGGCGGCGGCGGGCTGGTCTCGGGCATCGGTGCCTGGTGGGCGGGCTCGAAGGTCAAGGTGGTTGCGGTGGAGCCGGAAGGTTCACGCGCGCTTCAGGCGGCGCTTCAGGCGGGCGGGCCGGTCGAGGTGAAGGTGCAGTCGCTGGCAGCGGATTCGCTCGGCGCCCGCAATGTCGGCGCGTTGGTGCACGAGGTGAGCGCCGCCACGGTCGATTGCGTTGTGCTGGTGCCAGATGCTGCCATTACGCAGGCGCAGGTCGTGTTGTGGCGCGATTTCCGACTGGCGAGCGAGCCCGGCGGCGCGGCTTCGCTGGCCGCGCTGCTGAGCGGGGCCTATGTGCCAGCGCCGGGCGAGCGTGTCGGCGTGCTGTGCTGTGGCGCCAATGTCGACCTGATGAAACTCAATGCGCTGCTGGGCTAAAGCGCAGCCCGACGGCGGGGCCAGCTTGACCTTGGGTGCTCCAGCCCCATAACCAGCCCATGTCCGCGTTCGATCTCGCCCTCAACAACCTGCTTTCGCCCATGGTGCTGTTTTTTGCACTCGGGCTGGGCGCAGCCTTGGCGCGCTCTGATCTGAGCATGCCGGAGGCCATCGCCAAGTTTCTGGCGCTGTATCTGATGATGGCCATCGGCTTCAAGGGCGGGACGGCAGTTGCCAAAAGCGGCGTCGATCTGAAGCTGCTCGGCGTCATGGCCGCGGGCATCGTGCTCTCGGCGCTGATCCCGCTGCTGGGCTTCGCGCTGCTCAGGCTGACCACGCGCATGAGCACGGTGGATGCCGCCGCAGTCGCTGCCCATTATGGCTCGATCTCCATCGTCACCTTCGTAGCGGCAACCCAGACGCTGGCCGCATTGGGCCTCAGCTATGAGGGCTATCTCATCGCGGTTGCCGCCGTGATGGAAACACCGGCAATCCTCACGGCGCTGCTGCTTGTGCGCCGCGCAGGCACTACCGCACGCAGTCCGGATGAGCCAAGCGAGCCGCTCGGCAAGCTGCTGCACGAGATCGGCCTCAATGCCTCGGTCGTGATGCTGGTTGGCTCTTTCGCCATCGGCTGGATCACGGGCGAACGCGGCATGGCCGCCATCCAGCCCTTCATCGGCGATATGTTCTTCGGCATGATCTGCCTCTTTCTGCTCGATATGGGGCTGGTGGCCGGGCGCGGCATGCGCGAGGGCCGCAAGAGCCTGAGCTGGCAGGCGGTGGCTTTTGGCCTCTACATGCCGCTGATTTCGGCGGCTTTGGCCGCGCTCGCCTGCCTTGCACTCGGTCTCTCGCTCGGCGGCACTGCGTTGATGATTACGCTGGCAGCCTCGGCCTCCTACATCGCCGTGCCCGCCGCCATGCGGCTGGCCTTGCCCGAGGCGAAACCGTCCATCTACCTCACCATGTCGCTGGGCGTGACCTTTCCGTTCAACCTGACGCTTGGCATCCCGCTTTATGTCTGGATCGCAGGCCTCGTCACCGGAGCGCGCTGATGCAGACCTACAAGAAGAAGCGCATCGCCATCGTCATCGAGCAGCCGGCGCTCAACCGCGTGCTGGACGCGCTCGATAAGCTCGCTGTCACCGGATACACGGTCTATCCCGTGATTGCCGGGCGCGGGCGCGAAGGCTCCTGGCGCGCCGATGATCTGGTGGCAGATGCGGGCCGCATGGTCAGCGTCGTCTGCGTCTGCGACGAGGCACGGGTGGATGAGGTGGTC
>JANMMX010000319.1:0-8634 GCA_031373605.1 Allobosea sp.
TCGCAGGACATCAACACCGAGACGGTGGAAGAGGCCGATGTCTTCGCCATTGACGAGCAGGCCGGGCAGTTCTGCGTCGAGATTTTCTTCTTCCGCAACCACCAGAACTGGGGCAATGCGGCGCTGTTTCCGCGCGCTGACAAGACATTGCCGCTCTCAGAAGTGCTGGGCGCGGTGATTGCGCAATTCTACGATGACAAGCCCGCGCCGCGCCTCGTGCTGTTGTCTCAGGCTGTCGAGGACATGGCGCTGCTGGCCGATGGCCTGTCAGCGCGCATGGGCCGCAAGGTCGAGATTGCCGTGCCGCAGCGGGGCGAGAAGCATGATCTGATGGCGCATGCGTTGAAGAATGCGCGCGAGGCGCTGTCCCGCAGGCTGGCGGAGACGGCGGGGCAGGAGAAGCTGCTGGCAGAGCTTGGGCAGGCCTTTGGACTGGCAAAAGCGCCGCGCCGTGTCGAGGTTTATGACAACTCCCACATCATGGGCACCAATGCCGTGGGCGGCATGATCGTCGCCGGGCCGGGCGGTTTCATGAAAACGCATTATCGCACGTTCAACATCTCCTCCGACACGATTGCGGGGGATGATTTCGGCATGATGCGCGAGGTTCTGCAGCGGCGCTTCACGCGGCTGGTGAAGGAAGGCGCGCAGGCTGTGGCGCAAGAATCGGCTGCGATCGACGCGTCATTGCGAGCGCAGCGAAGCAATCCAGAAACCGGGACCGCGGACGAAGTGGCTGGATTGCTTCGCTCTGCTCGCAATGACGGTGGGGCGGAGTCGACGACAGATCCCGACATCTTCCCGTCCTGGCCAGATCTCGTCATCGTCGATGGCGGCAAGGGCCAGTTCGAGGCGGCGCGCAAGATTCTGGCCGAGATCGGCGCGCCGGAGGTGCCGCTGGTCGCCATTGCCAAGGGCGCCGACCGCAACGCCATGCGCGAGACCTTCCACATGGCAGGCCGCGAGCCGTTCAAGCTGCCGCCGCGCGATCCGGCGCTGTATTTCATCCAGAGGCTGCGCGACGAGGCGCACCGCTTCGCCATCGGCACGCATCGGGCCAAGCGCAAGCGTGAATTGACCAAGAACCCGCTCGACGAGATTGGCGGCATCGGCCCGTCGCGCAAGCGGGCGCTGCTGCTGCATTTCGGCACGGTGAAGGCGATCAAGCGCGCTTCGCTCGAGGACCTGATGCGCGCGCCGGGTGTCAATGCGGCAACGGCGAAAGCCGTTCATGCGTTTTTTCAGCAGGGGTAGCGCATGCCAAAGGTTGACGCTGCCTTGGCGAGCCTGTTGAGGTATTGCCCGTGACGATTCTGCCAGACAGCTTCAGGCGTCCCGGGCCTTGGTCCGTGCCGAACCTGCTGACCTACGGGCGTATTGCGGCCATCCCCGCCGTGGTCGCGCTGCTGTTCTGGCCGCGTGAAGACTGGGTGCGCTGGATCGCGCTGGGCATTTATGTCATCGCCGCCATCACCGATTATTTCGACGGCTATCTTGCCCGCGCCTGGCATCAGCAATCCGCCATTGGCCGCATGCTCGATCCGATTGCCGACAAGCTGCTGGTGGCTGCCTGCCTGCTGATGCTGGTGGCGGACGAGACGATTGCCGGCTGGTCCCTCTGGGCGGCCATCGTCATCCTGTGCCGTGAAATTCTTGTTTCAGGCCTGCGCGAGTTTCTGGCGGAGCTGAAGGTCAGCGTTCCGGTCAGCCGCGTGGCGAAATGGAAGACCGTGCTGCAACTGGTCTCTGTCGGCTTCCTGATCGCGGGTCCTGCGGGCGAGGCCGTTTTGCCCGGCACCATCACCATCGGCATTGTCCTGCTCTGGGTGGCGGCGGCACTGACGATCTATACCGGCTGGGACTATTTCAACTCAGGCATCCGCTATCTGGTGGCCGAGGACGAGCGCGTGAAATGAATGAACCTGTGCTCACGAACCATCTGGTGAAGCTGGTCTATTTCGCCTGGGTGCGCGA
The DNA here is from genome assembly GCA_031373605.1 of Allobosea sp. Classification (GTDB taxonomy): domain Bacteria; phylum Pseudomonadota; class Alphaproteobacteria; order Rhizobiales; family Beijerinckiaceae; genus Allobosea. The sequence goes on from JANMMX010000319.1 coordinate 1,975, forward strand.
GCGGATCGGCCGCAGTGACGAGATGCGCGAGCTTCCGCAACATGTCGTCACGGTCGCTGATCTCGTGGCCTGGCTGGTGACGCTGGATGAGGGCTATGCGCTCGCTTTCGCCAACCCGGCCATCATCCGCTGCGCCATCGACAAGGTGCATGTGACGCCGGAAACACGGCTGACCGGTGCGCACGAAATCGCCTTCTTCCCGCCCATGACCGGCGGCTGAGGCACAAGCCCGATGGCCATCATCCGCGTCCAGAGCGAGCCCTTCGACCTTCAGGCCGAGATCGCGGCGCTTTGTGCAGGCCGCACGGACATTGGCGCGGTCGTCTCCTTCACAGGCCTCTGCCGCGATGAGGGTGGCACATTGGCCGCGCTGGAGCTGGAACATTATCCCGGCATGGCAGAAGCCGAGATTGCGCGTGTGGCGGCTGACGCCGAAATGCGCTGGCCGCTGATGGGGCTTGTCGCCATCCATCGCCACGGGCTGGTGAAGCCGGGCGAAGACATCGTGCTGGTGATTGCGGCCTCCGCCCATCGCCGCGCGGCATTCGAGGCGGCAGACTTTCTGATGGACTACCTCAAGACGCGCGCGCCCTTCTGGAAGCGCGAGCATCTGGTAGATGGCACCATGGGAGGCTGGGTCGAGGCGAAGGACGCCGATGATGCAGCGGCGGCGCGCTGGGTGTCACCCTGACCTCTCCGCCGTGACAAGTATGCCGCCCGTCTACAGCCCCTGCGCCTTCAACAGCTTGTCCATCTTGTCATGCAGGGTCATCACTTCGAGCTCGGCCTTGAGATTGATCTCGTAATCCTGCGCGGCCTGCAGGCGATCTTTTTCTGACTGCCGGTTCTGGCTCATCATGATGATCGGCGCCTGAATGGCGGCCAGCATCGAGAGGATCAGGTTCAGGAAAATGAACGGGTAGGGGTCAAAGCGCAGCCTGTCTGACAGGATCAGCACGTTCAGCAGCGCCCAGATCACCAGCACGATGGCAAAACCGATGACGAAGGTCCACGAGCCGCCCCAAAGCGCCACCTTGTCGGCCAGCCTGCCGCCATACTTCATCTTTTCGTCGTAAGCGCGGTTGGCATCCATCGTGATGTGGCGGCGCTTCGCAATATGTTCGATCGCGCGTCGCTCACGGGCATCGAGATGCTCGACGCCGCTGTCCAGCAACTCATGCGCCAAAGCGCGAATCCGTTCATCCATGGCGCACATCCCCGATTGAGTGTCCCGGAGATGATGCGCCTGTTTGAACGACAAGACGATGGCGTCGGTGCTTCAGGCGGCCTGGCTCTTTGGCCGAACGGCATCCGCATAGGCCTGAACCAGCGTGCGCGAGATGTTGCCGGGCTTGAACGTGTAGGGGCCGATTTCGGCCACCGGCGTCACTTCGGCGGCTGATCCCACGATGAAACACTCGTTGAAGCTCGCCAGCTCGTCCGGCATGATGCGCCGCTCGATGACGTCCATTCCCTGCTCTTGCGCGATTTTCATCACGGTCTGGCGCGTGAGGCCATTGAGGAAGCAATCGGCAATCGGGGTGTGGATCGCGCCATCCTTGGTGAAGAAGATGTTTGCGCCGGTGCATTCGGCCACGCGGCCCTGCCAGTCCAGCATCATCGCATCGGCACAGCCCTTCTTCTCGGCCCTGTGCTTGGAAATGGTGCAGATCATGTAGAGGCCAGCGGCCTTGGCATGGACAGGTGCGCAGGCCGGGTCAGGCCGACGATAATCGGCGATGTCGAGCTTGATGCCCTTCATCTTGGTTTCCATGTCGAACATGGAGGGCCAGCTCCAGGTGGCGACTGCGACATGGATCGTGTTGTTCTGGGCCGAAACCGCCATCATCTCGGAGCCGCGCCAGGCGACCGCACGGACATACTGATCGCCACCGCCATTCAACGCCACGACCTCAGCCTTGGCCGCATTCAGCGCCTCGACGCTGTAGGGGATTTCGAAATCCATCAGTTCTGCGGATTTGTGCAGGCGCACAGAATGCGCTTCTGACTTGAAGATGACGCCGTCATAGGCGCGCTCGCCCTCAAAAACGCAGGAGCCATAATGCAGGCCATGGGTCAGCACATGGATCTTGGCGTCTTGCCAGTCGACGATCTTGCCGTCGAACCAGATAAAGCCTTCGCGTTTGTCGAATGACACTGCCGACATCGTCACGTCCTCCACCAGAATGGCACTGCTTTCGCCACAAATTGCGACTGATCTCAAGTGCAGGATAAGAGGCGTCGAAATGCCTGTTTCGCGCAACAAAAGATCGTCGATTGGCCTTGACCGGTAATCTTGCGTCTGAGATATGTCAATAAGGCTGACGTATTATCTGCATGCATGCCAAGCAAAGGTTCCCTGTGCCGGTGACATTGCCTTCCAATCCAGCTCCAGTTTCTGCGGCTGACACGGGTGCAGGTGGTGCCGCAGATGTGCGTCCCGGCCAGCCTGCGCCTTATGATCTGATCGAGCTGTTCTTCTTTGCCTATCGCGATTTCGTCAGCGATCCGGACCGGATCCTGGCCGATTACGGGTTTGGCCGGGCGCATCACCGCGTGCTGCATTTCGTCGAGCGCCAGCCCGGCCTCACGATTGCCGAATTGCTGGATATCCTGAAAATCACCAAGCAAAGCCTCAACCGGGTGCTGAAGGAGCTGGTCGAGACAGGCTTTGTGCGCGTTCAGGAAGGGCAGGAGGACAGGCGGCAGCGCCTGCTGTTCACGACCGAGACCGGCCACGATCTGGCTGCCAGGCTCGTAAACCTGCAGGGAGAGCGGATCGACCAGGCTTTGGGCGGCGCCAGCGCGCTGGAGCGTGCCACGATCGCGCGCTACCTTATGGGCTTGATCGAACCATCTGATCGCGCGACGGTGGAGGCACTGATCCATCGGCGCGTTTGAGTTTTTGCCAATTCTGGAAAATCGGAGGGTGTGAACATGGTGTCTTCCGGCACGCCCGGCCTGCCTTTTCCCCGCAAGCCTCTGGCTGACGAGGCGCCACATGTGCTTGTGGTCGATGATGACCGGCGTCTGCGCGAGTTGCTGGCGCGCTTCCTGGGCGATCACGGCTACCGCGTCACCACAGCCGCCAATGCTGCCGAGGCCGATGCCCGCCTTCAGACACTGGTGTTTGATGCGATCGTGCTCGACGTGATGATGCCGGGCGAAAACGGCTTCGATTTCGCCAGCCGTCTGCGCAAGATATCCGCCGTGCCGATCCTGATGCTGACGGCGCGCACCGGTGCTTCTGATCGCATTTCGGGACTTGAGCTTGGCGTGGACGACTATCTCGCCAAGCCCTTCGAGCCGCGCGAATTGATCCTGCGGCTGGGCAACATCATCAAGCGTGTCGCGCCGGTTGTGCCCGAGGAAGCGGCGCGCCCGGAAGCTGTGCGCTTCGGTCCCTTCCTCTACCGGCTGGAGCGTGGCGAACTCAGGCGCGGCGAGGAGTTGGTGCGGCTGACCGAGCGTGAGCGCGAAATTCTGACGGCCTTGGCCGGCACGCCTGGCGAGCACGTGCCACGCGATGTGCTGGCAGGGCAGGGCAATGCGCTGAACGACCGCACCATTGATGTGCAGATCAACCGCCTGCGCCGCAAGATCGAGGTAGATCCGGCGGAACCACAATTCCTTCAGACCGTGCGGGGCGTCGGTTATCGCCTGCTGGTCGACAGGGGTTGAGCGTGGTGGACAGCGCCGAAAAGGGCAAGAGCATGCGCCCCGCATTGGCGCGGCTGGCGGCTTGGCTCCGGCTGGCCTGGCAGTGGCTGCTGAAGGCTGCCGACTGGCTGGCCCGTCGGTTGGCCGGGCCATTCTCCCGGCTGCGGCAGGCAACCCGGCGCGTGCTGAAACTGGGCGATGGCCCCTTTCGTCTGCTGGGCCAGTACATGCCCAAGGGCCTTTATGCGCGGGCACTGGTGATCGTCATCACGCCGGTCGTGCTGCTGCAATCGGTCGTTGCCTATGTCTTCATGGAGCGTCACTGGCAGACCGTGACCCAGCGCCTGTCATCTGCCGTGACGGCTGACATCGCAGCCCTGATCGACGTCTATGAAAGCTATCCTCAGGATGCCGAAGCATCCGTGCTCCAGCGTATCGCCGAGGAGCGGCTGCAGCTCGACATCGACGTGTTGCGCAATGCCGAATTGCCGCCGCCCGGCCCCAAACCATTCTTCTCGCTGCTCGACAGCGCACTGTCCACCGAGCTGCGAAAGCAACTTTCGCGGCCTTACTGGATCGACACGGTCGGGCGCTCCAGCCTTATCGAGATCCGCGTCAAGGTCGGTCCGGATGTCTTGCGTGTGCTGACGCGGCGCAGCGCCGCCTATGCCTCCAACAGCCATATCTTTCTGGCCTGGATGCTGGGGACATCCTTCGTGCTGTTGACCATTGCGGTGCTGTTCCTGCGCAACCAGATCAAGCCTATCCTGCGGCTGGCCGATGCGGCGGAGGCCTTCGGCAAAGGGCGCGACAGCGAGTTTCGCCCGCGAGGTGCGCGCGAGGTGAGGCAGGCGGGTCACGCCTTCATTGAAATGAAGCGCCGTGTCGAGCGCTCCATCGGCGAACGCACGACGATGCTCAACGGCGTCAGCCATGATCTGCGCACCATCCTGACGCGGTTTCGCCTGTCGCTCGCATTGCTCGACAAGGATGTCGAGATCGAGGCGCTGGAAAAGGATGTCGACGAGATGAGCCGCATGCTCGAGGCCTATCTCGCCTTCGCGCGCGGTGATGCTGGCGAAGTGCCACAGGCCACCGACATCCGCGCCTTTCTGGAAGAGCTGAAGAGCGACGCCGAGCGGCAGGGCCACCAGACCGAGCTGACAGTCATTGGCGACCCGGTCGTGGTCGTGCGTGTCGATGCCATTCGGCGCATGCTGACCAACCTCGTCTCGAACGCTGCCCGCCATGGCGACCGCATTGCGATCCGTGCCACACACGATGCGCGCTATCTGATCGTGATGGTGGATGATGACGGGCCAGGCATCCCGATGGACCGGCGGGAAGACGTCTTCCGCCCCTTCGTGCGCCTCGACGAGGCCCGCAACGTGGATGAAGGTGGCACAGGCCTTGGCCTCGCCATCAGCCGCGACATCGCGCGCGCCCATGGCGGCGATATCATGCTGGCCGACAGCCCGATGGGCGGGTTAAGGGCGACCGTCAGGCTGCCGGTTTAGGCCCCGCGAAACGGCGCCTCAGTTCAAGAGTGCTTTGACCAGTTCAGCCGCCGTCAGCGCCGCAATCACCTCTGGTCGCTTGTCGCGAATCTGCGCGCCGCCGATGGGGCAGACCAGCCGCGCCAGCTCTGTTTCGCTGCCGCCATTGCGCAGGAAGGCTTGCGCAAAACGCGCCTTCTTCGTGGCCGAGCCGATCAGCCCGACATAGGCCGCATCCGCTCGCTTCAGCGCTGCTTCTGCCAGCCGGTAGTCCAGCGCATGGCTGTGCGTCAGGATGATATGGGCAGCGCCTGCGGGCGCGGCCAGCAAGGCCTCTGCGGGGTCATCAAGCCGGTGCAGGACGAGGCTGGACGGCAGGTCGTTGAACATGCCTTCACGGTCATCGACAACCGTCACACCAAATGGCAGCAGCGCCAGCACTTGCGCCAGCGCGCGGCCCGTATGTCCGGCACCATAGATGAGGACCTGGGGCTGTGCGTGCCGCGCCTCGGCTTCCGCGTCAGCCAGCACGGCGACGTGACTGGCCGTCGCGCGCTCCAGCCGGACTTTTGCCCGCCCGCCGCAGCATTGCCCCATGTGCGGACCCAGTGGAATGTCCAGATCGCGCCTGGCCTCTTGCGCTGTCAGCATCTCGCGCGCTTGCGCGATGCAGTGGAATTCAAGCTGCCCGCCGCCGATGCTGCCAGCACTTGTGTGGCGGCTGACGATCATCACGGCGCCTGCTGCGCGCGGCGTCGACCCTTCCGTGCCGGTCAGGGTCACGAGGACGGCCCCATCCGCCAGCCAGCGCGCCGTGGTTGCCGAAAGCCCTGTCATGAGCCCGCTGCTTCAGCCTTTGCCGCGCGCAATGCCTCCACCGCCATCAGCACGCGCTCTGGTGTTGCAGGCGCATCCAGCCGGGGACAGATGCGATGGTTGGCGACGCTTGCCACTGCGTCCGACAGTGCGTGCAGCACGCTGATGGCCAGCATGAAAGGCGGCTCACCCACCGCCTTGGAACGATGGATAGTCGCCTCGCGGTTAGGGACATTCTCCAGCATCGCGACATTGAAAATGCGCGGACGGTCTGACGCGACCGGGATCTTGTAGGTGGAGGGCGCATGCGTCTTCAGCCTGCCTTCGCCGTCCCACCAAAGCTCCTCTGTCGTCAGCCAGCCCTGTCCCTGCACGAAGGCCCCCTCGATCTGACCGATGTCGATGGCCGGGTTCAGCGAGGTGCCGCAATCATGCAGGATATCGACGCGCTCGATGCGGTATTCCCCTGTCAGCGTGTCGATGGCGACCTCCGTGCAGGCGGCACCATAGGCAAAGTATGCGAAGGGCCGCCCGCGTCCGGCCTTGCGGTCCCAGCTCACCTTTGGCGTCTTGTAGAAGCCCGCTGCCGAGAGCTGCACGCGCGCCATGTAGGCCGCGCGGATCAGCTCCGGGAAGGTGGTCTCCTCAGCGCCAATCCGGACATGGCCCGGCGAGAACGAGATGTCCT
>JANMMX010000320.1:0-4625 GCA_031373605.1 Allobosea sp.
AGGCGGATCGGCTGGCCCTTGCCCTGCTTCACACGCAGCCAGCTGATGGTCATCGGCCCGAAGAAGAACACGAACATCAGCGCGGTTGCCGTGGCAGCACCTGCCCGGAACGTGATGTAGCGGAACACGTTCAGCGGTCCGAAGTAGGATGAAAGTTCTGCCAGCCAGGCGAGCATGATGGATGGTCCTTTGTCTCAGTCGTCGGCAGGAATGGCAGGGAAGCGTGCCATCACAGCCTTCACGAGCGGCCCCATTTTCGAGCCCAGCGAGCCCTTGATGGTGACCACATCGCCTGCATGCAAATCATCAAGCAGAAAAGCCTCGATCCCTGCCGCACTGGCGGCATAGGCCCCGCGCAGCTCGGATGGCAAGGCGTCGTAAAGGTTGCGCATCAGCGGCCCGCAGGCAAAAACACGCGAAACGCCGTTCGCCTCGATGGCAGCAGTGAGATCGCGGTGAAGGTCGGCTCCGGTCGGGCCGAGCTCCAGCATGTCGCCCAGCACGGCGATGCGGCGCCCGCGCCCTGCGATTGGCATGCGGCCAAGATTGTCCAGCGCCGCACGAACAGAGGCCGGATTGGCATTGTAGCTCTCGTCAATGAGCGTCAGCACGCCACCGCGGACATGCAAGGTCTGGTGCGCGCCCCGGCCTTGTGGCGGCACCAGATCGCCAAGTGCCAGCGCAGCAAGTGCGAGATCAGCACCCAGCACCTTCGCTGCCAGCAACACGGAAAGCGAGTTCATCACCACGTGCTTGCCGGGGCTGCCGAGCCTGTAAGTCACCGGTTGCCCCATGATGACTGCATCCACGGTCGACATGTCGGCACGCAGTGCGCAGGAGAGCAGCCGGGCGTCAGCCTCGGCATGCTCGCCAAAACTCAGCACCGGGCCTGCCGGGCTTGCCAGCGCTGACAACCGGAGACGCGCCGACTGCGGAAGATCGGCATTGATGATCGCTGTGCCGCCGGGCTTCAGGCCGGAAAAAATCGCCGCCTTCTCGTCGGCAATCCCGTCAATGGAACTGAAAGCCGCCAGATGCACCGGCTGCACCGTGGTGACAATCGCGACATCCGGATTGGCCATGAGCGCCAGAGGCAGAATTTCACCGGGGTTGCTCATGCCGATCTCGTAGACGGCATAGCGCACGCTTGCAGGCGTGCGGCACAACGTCAGCGGCACGCCCCAATGGTTGTTGTAGGACGCGACCGGCGCATGGGTCTCGCCTTGCCGCGACAGCACCAGCCTGAGCGCTTCCTTGGTGCCTGTCTTGCCGACGGAGCCTGTGACGGCCACCACACCCGCATCGAGTTCAGCGCGGCGCGCCATGCCCGCCTGCTCCATTGCACGCAGCACATCGGGCACGATGGCCAGCGCGCCGTGGCCAGCCAGTGCTGCCGCATGCGCTTCATCAACGACGCAAAGTCCGGCACCCTTCGCCTGCGCTGCTGCGACGAAATCATGCCCGTCGCGGCTTTCGCCCTGAATGGCAAAGAACACATCGCCTATGCCAAGCGTGCGCGTATCGATGGACACGCCGTTGATCGCGCCGGGCATGTCGCCAACAAGGCGCGCGGCCATGGCAGCAACCAGCGCCTCGCCTGTCCAGAGTGGCGCAACAGTCATCAGGCAAACTCCGCAATGGCGGCCAGCACGGCCTCATGATCCGAGAAGGGCAACACGCGGTCGCCGACAATCTGGCCGGTTTCATGGCCCTTGCCGGCCACGACGAGCACATCACCCTGCCCCAGCATCTTCACGCCCGCGCGGATCGCATCAGAGCGGTCGCCGATCTCGGTCGCTCCCGGCGCCGCTGCCATCACTTCGGCGCGAATGGCGGCCGGAACCTCGCTGCGCGGGTTGTCATCGGTGACAATCACGACGTCGGCTTTTGCCGATGCTATCGCGCCCATCAGAGGCCGCTTGGCGCGGTCGCGGTCACCACCGCAGCCGACAACGCAGATCAGCTTGCCAGTCGCAAAGGGACGCATCGCAGTCAGCACAGCGGACAGCGCATCAGGCTTGTGGGCATAGTCGACAATCGCCAGCCCGCCATGGCTCACGCCGACGCGCTCGAGACGTCCGGGAACACCACGCAGGCCTGCAATCGCCCTGACAGCGGCAACAGAATCCTCGCCAGCAGCGATGCACAGCCCGGCCGCCACCAGCGCATTGCCTGCCATGAAGTCCCCCGCCAGCGGTAGCAGCACCTCGATGCTCTGGCCTGAGACCGCAATCGTCAGGCGCTGGCCAAAGCCCTCGCGATGGACGCTCAGCAGCTTGAGCGCGTCGCCCGCCATGCCAACGCCGAGCACAGGATGACCGAGCGCGCGCGCAGCTTGCGTCGCATCAGCGCCCCGCGCGCCGTCGAGATTGACCACAACCGGCGCACCATCGGGAAGCAGCTCCCACAGCCGGAGCTTCGCCACCAGATAGTCCTCGACCGTCGGGTGATAATCGAGATGGTCATGCCCCAGATTGATGAAGGCACCCGCTGTCAGCCGCACTCCGTCGAGACGACGCTGGTCGAGCCCATGAGACGAGGCTTCCATGGCCAGATGGGTGATGCCACCGCTGGCCAGCCGGTCCAGCGTCGCGTGCAGCGTCACCGGGTCCGGCGTCGTCAGCGAGCCATAGGTCGCGCCCTTCGAGGTCACGATGCCGACAGTGCCGAGACTGGCGGAGGTGCGGCCCAGCGCGCCGAATATCTGGCGGACAAAATCGGCCACCGAAGATTTGCCGCTGGTGCCGGTGACAGCCACAATGGTCTCAGGCTGCCCCGAATGGATGCAGGCTGCGGCCAGCGCAAGCGCTCGACGGGGATCGGTCACCTGCGCCACAGGCAGGTCAAACCCAGGCAGGTCGCGCACAGGCAGGGCGCGCGCGGCAGGCCTTTCTGCCCCGGTTGCCATCACAACAGCCGCAGCGCCCTTTGCCACCGCATCGTCAACGAAGCGCGCACCGTCGGCCTTCGCGCCAGCCAGCGCCACAAACACCATGCCAGCTTTCACAGCGCGGCTGTCGGCTGTCACACCTGTGACAGTTCGCGCGGCCTCTGCCGAAGCGAAGGCTCCGGGAAAAAGATCGCCAAGGCGGAAGGTTGTGCCCATGCCCAAGCTCAGCGCGTGCCCCAGGCGCCCATGCGCGCCATCAGCGGGAAAGGCTGAACTGGTGCCTCAAAGCGCGGCGGCAGGCCAAGCAGCGGCGCCACACGCTCGATGATCTTGGCCGTGGTCGGCGAGGCGTTCCAGCCCGAGGTGCGATAGCCGCTCGTCTCGGGCAAGCCATCGGGCTCGTCCAGCACTGTGAGGAAGAGGTAGCGCGGTTTGTCGGAGGGCGTGATGGCCATGAAGGTCGTTAGCACCTTGGTTTTCGAATAGCGCCCGCCCACGACCTTTTCCGCCGTGCCGGTCTTGCCGCCCACATAGTAGCCCTGGACCGCAGCTTTAGAGGCGGAGCCACGCTCGGCATTCAGCCGCATGACATAGCGCATGGCCTCGCTGGTTTCCGGCTTGATGACACGGGTTGCGAGCAGTTTTGCTTCCTGTTCCGTGCGCTTGATGACGGTGGGCGGGATCAGCAGACCGCCATTCATCAGCGCCGCTGTTGCCATGACCGCCTGAAGCGGCGCGACAGCCAGACCGTGACCAAACGCGATTGTCATCGTGTTGAGTTCACCCCAGCGGGCCGGGACAATCGGCTCGGCGCTTTCGGGCATTTCGGTGCGCAGCCGGTCGAGCTGACCCATCTTGCGCAGGAAGGCCTTGTGGCCCTCCACGCCGATGCCGAGCCCCATGCGGGCCGTGCCGATGTTGGAGGAATGCACGAAGACTTCCGGCACGGTCAGCACGCGGTTGGTGCCGTGAAAATCGCCGATCTTGAACTTGCCATAGCGCAGCGCCGAGCGTGCATCGAAGGTGGAGTGGATATTGTATTTGCCGGAGTCCAGCGCCATGGCCGTCGTCAGCGCCTTGAAGGTCGAGCCCATCTCGTAAACGCCGACATTGATGCGGTTGATCCGGGTCGGCTCCTGCGCATCGATCGGATTGTTGGGGTCAAAATCCGGCAGCGACACCAGCGCCAGAATTTCCCCCGTGTTCACGTCGACGATGGTGCCGGACGCGGCCTTGGCGCGGAATTTCGCCATGGCTTGCGCCAGCTCGTCGCGCATGGCGTGCTGCACGCGCAGATCGATAGACAGCTCGATGGCCTTGAGGTCAGCGGCCGTGGTGGAGAACCCGGCACCGTTCAGATCATTCAAGCCCTTGGAATCAATGTATTTTTCAACACCTGCGATGCCGACATTGTCGATATTGGCAAAGCCCAGCACATGTGCTGCCGCATTGCCATTGGGATAGACGCGCTTGTTTTCAGGCACAAAACCGATGCCGGGAATGCCAAGCCGGTGCACCTCGGCCTGCTGGCGGGGCGTGATCTCGCGCTTGACCCAGGCAAAGCCGCGCCGGTTGTTCAGCTTGTCGCGCAGTTCCTTGGCGTTCAGGTCAGGCAGCACGGCGGTCAGCAGTTCCACCGCCTCATCCTTGTCGAGGATCTTGCGCGGCTCGGCAAAGACCGAGACGGTGCGGATATCGGTCGCCCTGACATCACGGATCGCAATGGCGCGGTGAT
>JANMMX010000443.1:0-8242 GCA_031373605.1 Allobosea sp.
ATCAAGGCCGACGGCAACACGGTGGTGATCCGGACGAAGACGCCGTTCAGCCATCTGCCTGCCGTGCTCGTGGATTATGCGTCGGTCATCCTTGCGCCAGCGTCCTATGGTCCAGACGGCAAGGTCGTGAAGGTCATCGGCAGCGGCCCGTTCATGATTGCGTCCATCGACGGCAAGACCGTGCTCGAACTGGAGCGTTTCGACGGCTATCGCGGCGAGAAGGCTAAGGTTGCCAAGGCGCGCTACACGGCCATTCCCAATGGCGACACCCGCACCAATGTGGCGATTGCAGGCGATGCCGACATCATCTTCACCACCGTGCCAAGCGCCAGCCCGCGCATCGATGCAGCCGGGCAGATGAAAGTGGCAAGCCTCACCATTCCGCGCATCCGTGTGCTGGCCTTCAATGCAGGCCTCCCGCAATTCGAGGGTGCGCGTGTACGTCGCGCGATCTCCATGGCAATCGACCGGCAGGGCATTGCGTCCGCCGTGCTGCGCCACCCCGGCTCGGCGGCCACGCAGCTTATCCCTCCCGTTCTCACGGAGTGGCACAACAAGGATCTGGCCCCGACCAGCCGTGATGTGGCGGGTGCCCGCGCCCTTCTGGATCAGGCGGGATGGATCATGGGTGCAGACGGCGTGCGTGCCCGCAATGGCGTCAGGCTGTCTGCCAGGATGATGACGTTAGCCAACCGGCCGGAACTGACGGTGATCGGCACGGCCATGCAGTCACAGCTCAAGGATGTCGGTGTCGAGATCACGGTCGAGCCGGTCCCGACCGCCAACATTCCCGCCGCCATCCGCGATGGCACCATGCAGATGACGATGTTCGCCCGCACTTATGTCAATGTTCCCGAGGTGGTGGCCACGATCATCCCGGATTTCACGCGCGAACGCTCGACCTGGGGGACGCTGAACTGGCCCGGTCGTGACCGGATCAAGGTGCTGACCGACGAGTACATCCAGAGCTTCGACGAAGTTCGAAAACAGGCCATCCGCAAGGACGTCACCAAGATCATCCATGATGAGGTACCGGTGACCGCCATTGCCTGGTTCGAGCACACGGTGGCAGTGTCTGCCCGCGTGCAGGGATTGGTGATCGACCCTTATGAGACGCGCTACATGTTGCAGGCTGTGACCTTGAAGTAGCTTGAGGCATCATGCAGCGCGATGAAATCCGCAGCAACATGACGTTGTCACCGCTCATCCGCATCATCGCGGTCCGTCTGGCGCAGGCTCTGGCCACCGCATGGGTACTGGCGACGCTGTGCTTTGCCTTCGTCCATGCGCTGCCGGGGGATGCCGCGTTGCGGATTGCCGCCGCCCGTGTCGGCGAGGACCGGTTGACCCAAGAGATAACCGACCGCATACGCCGCGAGGAAGGGCTCGACCGTCCGTTGATCGTCCAGTACGCGCACTGGATCGGGCGGCTGGCTCAGGGTGATCTCGGCAACTCGCTGGTGACGCGCAAGCCGGTCCTCAGCGAACTCGCCTACCATGCGCGCTTCACGCTTGGGCTTGGCCTTGCGGGTTGGCTGCTGTCGTATCTCATCGCCCTGCCGCTCGGACTGTCCGCTGGGCTGAGGCCAGGCGGGGCGGTGGATCGCACGTCGCAAGGCGTGGCTGTGCTGCTGGCTTCCACGCCAAGCTTCCTGATCGGCATTCTGCTGATCAGCCTCTTTGCCCTGTCGCTGCGCTGGCTGCCGCCTGCCGGCTACCGCACGGGATGGCACATGCTGTTGCCCGCGCTGACATTGGCGCTGGGGCTTGCGGCGTATTCGGTGCGCGTCATCCGCAATGCCGTCGTGGACGTGCGCTCGGCCTTCTTCATGACATTTGCGCAGATCCGCGGGCTTGACCCTGCCACGGCTTTCCGCCGCCACGGGGTGCGCAGTGCCGCCATCCCGATCGTGACCTTCATGGCATTGCAGATGGGCTATGTTATCGACGGGTTCGTCGTCATCGAGACGCTATTCAACTATCCCGGCCTCGGTGATCTCCTGATCAAATCGCTGCTGGCGCGCGACGTGCCGATGATCATGGGGACAGGCATCATCATCGGCCTGATGTTTGCGCTGGCCAATCTCTTGGCCGATCTCGCCTGTCTCTGGCTTGATCCGCGCCAGCGCCTGCAGGGCGCGACATGAGCGCCATCGCAACCCTTGGCATCAGCAACAACGCTGCACCACTCGGTCTCAGGGTCGGCATCGCCCTGATCGCTGTCCTTGCGCTGCTCTGCCTGATCGGGCCATGGCTGCCGCTGGCTGACCCGAATGCGCAGGATCTGCTGCGAACACTGGCCGCGCCGTCGCTTGCGCACCCGCTGGGAACCGATCACCTCGGACGCTCGATCCTGTCGCGCACTGTTCATGGTGCGCCAAGGTCGCTTGGCATCGCTGTCATCTGCGTCGCGATCGCCACCTCGGTCGGCCTGCTGCTCGGTCTGGTCGCAGCGGCAGGCAACCGGTGGACAGATGGCCTGATCATGCGGCTGGCCGATCTGGTGTTGGCATTCCCCGGCCTGCTGCTGGCGCTCCTGCTCGCCGGGCTGATGGGCGGTGGCATCATCCCGATGATGATCGGCATCAAGCTGACGCTCTGGCCGCAGTTCGCGCGCATGGCGCGGGCCACGGCGCGCGTCACCTTGCAGGAGGCGCATGTCGAGGCGGCGCGGCTGGCGGGGCTGTCGCAGTTGCACATCCTGCGCCATCACCTCCTGCCGCCAGTGCTGCGGCAGACGATCTCGCTGGCGACGCTTGGCGTCGGTGCAGCCATCCTGTCGATCTCATCGCTCGGGTTTCTGGGGCTCGGCCTTCAGCCCCCCACACCGGAATGGGGCGCGATGATCAGCGAGCTTTTGCCCTATGTGGCGGAAGCGCCCGTCCAGATGGCCGCGCCCTGCCTCATGATCGTGACCAGCGTGCTTGGCTTCACGCTTCTGGGAGAAGGCCTGACAGCGCAGCTTGTGGGAAGCGACACATGAACACGCCACATCTCACGATCGACAGCCTTCGCATCGCGAGCGCGAAAAGCGCAGGCCAGATGCTGGTGGACGGCGTCAGCCTGACCATCCCCAAGGGCAAAAGCTTGTGCGTGATTGGCGAGACCGGAAGCGGCAAGAGCCTTGTCGCCCAAGCCGTGATGGGCTTGTTGCCGCCCGGCCTCGCTGTGAGCGGCTCCATCCAGATTGCCACCGGCACCGCCATCAACGCGGGTGATGTGTCGGCCCTTCGCGGCCTGTGGAGCCACACCACCAGCATCATCCCGCAGGAGCCGGGCGCAGCGTTCGATCCCCTGATGCGGATCGGGCCACAGCTTGGCGGCTGGCCGCAACAGAGCCAAGCCGAGATCAGCGCCGCGCTGGCGACAGTGGACCTGCCAGCGTCGGCGAAACGGCTTTATCCGTTCCAGCTCTCCGGCGGCATGGCGCAACGCGTGCTGGTGGCGCATGCCATGTTGTCCGACGCCTCGCTGGTCATTGCGGATGAGCCCACCAAGGGACTTGATGGCCCACGCATTGCACAGGTCATCGCGCTTCTCAGGCATCTCCGGGACAGCGGCAAGACGGTGCTGGTCATCACCCATGATCTGAATGTCGCGCGCGGGCTTGGCGGCGAAGTTGTCGTGATGCGCGATGGCCTCATCGTCGAGCGCGGCGAGGCTGATCAGGTGCTGCGTGAGCCAGCCCACGCCTACACCCGCTCATGGCTGGCCGCCGACCCCGGCCACTGGGCCGCTTGCGAGACCTGCCTTCAAGCCGATGACATCGTGTTGGCCGCCCATCATCTCACGGGCGGCCATGACACTGCGCAGCCGCTGTTCCGGGACTTGCACCTGCACGTGCACAAGGGTGAGGTGCTGGCCGTGGTTGGCCCCAGCGGGGCGGGCAAGACGACGCTTGGCAATGTGCTGCTTGGGCTCATGCCCCCGATGTCAGGCGAAGTCTCGTGGGCAGGCTGCGACCCCTACCGCGACCCAAACGGCGCGCGCCGCCTGCGCCGCCGCTACCAGAAACTGCATCAGGACCCAACCACGGTGTTCACGCCGCACAGAACGATGGGTGCGCAGCTGGGTGATGTGGTCGATGTAACGCGTCAGGCCTTAGAGCCCGACCATTTGCCAGCGCTGATGGACAGGCTGAAACTGAGCCCGCAACTTCTGACGCGCCGAGTTGGTGAAGTCTCAGGCGGCGAAGCACAGCGCCTCGCGCTCGCAAGGCTGCTGCTGATGAACCCCGCGCTGCTTGTCGCCGATGAGCCAACCTCGCGCCTCGATCCGATTGTTCAGCAGCAAACCATGATGTTGCTCCGCGGGATCGTCGCTGAGGATGGCTTGTCATTGGTGCTGATCAGCCATCAACGAAACCTTGTTACGGCTGTGGCGGACGAGATCGTTGAACTCGGCATCCAGAACGTATCGTCAGCTCGCAGCATGCTGCATCTTGCCGTTGAGGAGAGTGCCGTAAGCTGATGCAACGAAGATCGAATAAAAAAGCTGCATGGTTGCAATTTGTTATGTCCGATTCTGCGGCAATCAGCATGTCGATCAACGGTGCCAAACATGGTCGGGTATCGGCCAATTCGAGCCGCTGCGCTGGTAGATTCCGATGTCAGCTTCTGGCGCAAGAAGCTGGATTTTTTTCAGGATCGTTGAACCTGACTGAGGTGGGTCTTCCGGCGAGCTAAGAAGTGGCGCGATGTGGACTTTCATGAAAACAGCACTGCGAGCAAGGGTATCCTGCTGGCCATGTAGGTGCTTCTCGTCAGTCTAGGACGCGGTCGCAAACCTCTTTGTCTAACCCGTCAAGATTGGTCGCAGCGCCGTGATCTCATCGCCGATAAAGGCGAAAAAAGCCGATACTGCCGGCGTCTTGCGGGCATCGGGGTGCGCGAGGATCCGCCAGCTGCGGGTTAGTTCCGGCACCTGATCAAAGAGCCTTACGAGGTCGGGCTCTGAATTGCCGAGGGCGATTGGCATAGGCACGATCGCCACGCCTGACTTCGCAGCGGACACGAGGCCGAGCACGCTGCTCACCCTGACGGCGATCGTAGCAGTTGCCGCGACTTCCGCCAGCCAGGTCGCTGCGCGGTTGGTCGCCATGGGACCGTCGAAGCCAACCACCGTATGCCGGTTGAGATCGGCCATGGTCTCGGGCCGTCCATGAGACTGCACATAGCTCTGGCTTGCATAGAGCGACCAGATCGAATCCGCGATCTTGCGCCCGACGAGAACGCCGTCATCGGTGTCGCCGGACCTGAGCGCCACATCCGCGTCGCCCTTGGCCAGATCGACGTATGTGTCGCTCATTACGAACTCCACCCTCAGGCCGGGGTGGCGCGCGTAGAACCGTTCAAGCAGGCTAGACTTGATGATGCGCACCATCACCGGCTCCGGGCACGTCACGCGGAGGACGCCGATCTCAACACGGTCGAGCGCCTCCTTGCGCTCGCCGAAGGCATTGGCGGCGCGTGCGACGTCCTCGGCATAGGGCAGCATCTCCTCGCCGAACGCTGTCAGGCGGTAGCCAGCGGAGCTGCGCGTGACAAGCTCGCGGCCTATGGCGCGCTCCAGTTGCGCAATGCGGCGATGCACCGTCGACTGACTGAGGCCAAGCGCCTTTCCGGCAGCCAGCGTGCTGCCGTGCCGTGCCACGGCCAGGAAGTACTTGACGTCGTCCCAGGTGAACATCGCTGCATTATGCACTTTCGAATAGCGGTCGCGCAACCTTGCGGCTCCCGCGCGGCATCTTCTCGCTCTAGCGTTCCCGTCATGGAGTTTTTTGACCTAGGCAACGCCCCGGAGACAAACCGCAACGCATCAGGAGAAGCCAGCCATGACCACAACATCATGCATCGCCATCAGCGCTTTCACGACACTGACGCTGCTTTCGTCTTTCGCCATGCCCGCTTCAGCTCAGAGCTGTCCCGGCCCGTTGAAGATCATCGTCGCCTATCCGCCGGGCTCGCCTGACGACGTCATCGCCCGGCTGCTGGCCCAGAAGCTCGACGCATCGGGCGGGGCCGTCATTGTTGAGAACATGCCGGGTGCCAGCGGGAAGATCGGCAATGCCGCGGTAGCGCGGGCAGTTCCGGATGGCTGCACGCTGCTCGTGGTGAATTCCAATGTCGCAGTGCAAGCTGCGGGGGACAGCAAGACACCCTACAACATCGTGACAAGTTTCGCCCCGATCTCACTTTTGACCGAGGCGCCTGAAACGATTTCCGTCAACCCGGCTGTTCCCGCCAAAACCATGCAGGAGCTTGTGGCGCTGGTGAAGGCAAATCCTGGCAAATACTCCTATGCCAGTCCGGGCTTCGCCTCATCGCCACATCTTGCAGGCGAAAATCTGTTCCGCCAGACGCTCGGGCTCGACGTGGCCCATGTTCCGCACCAGGGTGGCCCGCCCGCCATCAATTCAACGATGGGCGGTCACACCAACATCGTCCATCTCACGCTCCCGGTCGTGGCTGGCGCTGTAAAGGACGGCAAGCTCCGCATGCTGGCCGTTGCCGACAAACGCCGCCATCCGATGTTTCCGGATGTGCCGACGCTGGCCGAGGCCGGGATCGCCAATCACGAGGTGGGCTTCTGGAATGCGCTGCTCGCGCCCCGGGGAACGCCGCAGGCCATCCTCGAGAAGCTTCACAGCCAAGTCAGCACGATCTTTAGCAGCGCTGAAGTGCGCAGTCGGCTCGAAGCGATGGGCTACGCACCGAAGTCTGGATCGCAGGCGGAAGTCGCCAAGCATATCGCGGACGACATCACCAAGATGAAGGCGATCCTTGCCCGGACGAATATCACTTTGGAGTAGGCGTTGCCGTCTCGAGCGCCCCGCAGAGCCAGCAGCCGTCACAGGAACCACGCCGATGAACAGCCAGCACCAAAAGACAGATGCCGGTGCGCACGGCACCGCGATGCGCCGGATCTGGGACGGCGCGGCGGAAGGCTGGCATACCCACCACCCGCTGATCCGGGAATGGTTGTCTAAAGCAACGTCGCTCATGCTCGATGCGGCGAAGATCGGGCCCGGCATGCATGTCCTCGACGTGGCGGCCGGAGCCGGGGACCAGACGCTCGACATCGCCCAACGGATCGGCCCCGAAGGCCACGTGCTCGCGACTGACCTCTCGCCGCGATGCATCGAACTCGCCCGGTCCACGCTGGAGGCGGCGGGGGTTGTGAACGCTAGCTTTCTGGTGGCGGATGGCGAGAGGCTCGATCTGGAGCCGCGCTTCGACGCCGTCATTTGCCGCCTTGGCCTGATGTTCTACGCCAATCCTCAGGAAGGGTTGCGGCGCATGCATGCCGCCCTCAAGCCGAATAGCTACTGCGCCGTGCTGGTCTTCTCCGATGCCGCCAGCAATCCCTGCATCGTCTCGGCGATCGAGACCGCGGCCAGTCTGGCGAAGGCGCCGCCCTTCGACCCCGACAGGCCAGGCGGTCTGTTGAGCCTTGGCCGTTCGAACGTCCTGCACGAGTTGTTCGGACGCGCAGGCTTTCGCGACGTGACGACTGTCAGGATCGCGGCACCGATGCGGCTGCCGTCGGCAGCGCACTACATCCGCTTCCTGCAAGGCGCGGCTGGCCCCGTCCGATCGCTGATCGAACAGCTTGACGCGTCGTTGCAACCCTCGGCTTGGGCCACGATGGAAACGGCGATGGCACAATTCGAGACACCGGATGGGTGGACCGGACCAAAGGAACTGCTGCTTGCGTTCGGGCGGCGCCGTTCTCGGGATCAAGCCTGAGTTCGGTTTAACCCCAACCATACATTGACGCTTTGCTGACGCCGAATTCCGGGCCGTTCTGCGAGATCTGAACCCCCCTTGACGCTGACCGCATGGCGGTTCGCGCCGATCGACCCTCGTCCGACCAAGGAGGTCAACCCCATCCGCGCAGTACAATTTGCACGGGCAACGCTGCCTGCACGAGGGTCTGCGGTGCATCTCGACCCTCTTCGCAACGCTGCTCGACCTGCTGGTGGCATCATTTTCAGGCTGATCTGAACGTACGCAATCGCGGCTTCGTGCCTTTAACCGGAATTTCGGATTCTGGCGCAACCTCGCCATCTGCCGGGGTGCCGTGACAGTCGGCTTTCGGGCAAAAGCGGACCATGAGAGCACCAACGGGCAATGACTGGAATGTGGCTGGATGCAGCCTCATCGCAGCGCCCTTTGCCAGACGACGCTTTGACCATCGTTGCATGCGGCACGAAGCATGATTGAACAAGCGGGGTCAATTT
>JANMMX010000448.1:0-6029 GCA_031373605.1 Allobosea sp.
AGCGCACGCGCCCGCTCAACCGCGCCTCGTCAAAGGGCGAGTTCTTGGCGCGCGACCTGAGGTTGCGCTTGTCGAGCACATAGGGCTCGTCCGGATCGAGCAGGATGAGATCGGCCGGCGCGCCCTTGGCCAGCCTTCCACACGGCAACCCCAGCAGCTTCGCAGGGTTGCTGCTCATCAGCGCCAGCAGCTTCGGCAGCGTGATGTGGCCAGCTTCCACCAGCCTGAGCGCAGCTGACAGCATCGTCTCGAGCCCGACCGCGCCATTGGCAGCTTCTGCAAAAGGCTGGCGCTTGGTCTCGACATCCTGCGGGTCATGGTCGGATACGATGACATCTATGTCGCCATCAGCCAGCGCCGCCACCAGGGCCAGCCGCTCATCCTCATGGCGCAAAGGCGGCGAGAGTTTGCAGAATGTGCGATAATCGCCCACGTCATTCTCGTTCAGCGTCAGCGAGTTGATCGAGACACCGCAACTGGCCTGTTGCCCGCGCGCCCGCGCCTGCCGCATCAGCGCAGCCGATTCCGCGCATGAGATCATGGCGGCGTGATAGCGCCCGCCCGTCGAGCGGTTGAGCCGCAAGTCGCGCTCAAGCACCACAATTTCAGCATCGAGCGGAATGCCTGGCAGACCCTTGCGGCTGGCAAATTCGCCCTCCGCCATCACGCCGGAGCCGACAAGGCCCGCATCCTCGACATGGTTCATCACCAGCGCGTCGAAATCCCGGCCATAAATCATGGCACGGCGCATGATCTGCGAGCTGCGCAGGCTTTTGGCGCCATCGCAGAACGCCACGGCGCCCGCCTCGATCAGCAGGCCGAATTCGGTGATCTCCTGGCCCGCCAGCCCCTTTGTCAGGGCAGCCGAGGACCGGATGTTGACAATGGCTTTGTCGCGCGCCCGCCGCTTGATGAAATCGATGATCGCGGGGTCATCGATTGGCGGAGTTGTGTCAGCCCGGCAGATGACGGTGGTGACGCCACCAACAGCCGCTGCTTCCGAACCGGTGCGCAACGTCTCGCGGAACTCGGCGCCCGGTTCACCCAGATAGGCGCGCATATCGACCAGACCGGGCGCCAGCACGAGGTTGCCTGCGTCGATGATCTGCGCCCCGGCTGGGGCAGCAGGCCTTGCCTCGCCCCAGATGACGTCGGCGATGTGCCCGTCGCGCACCAGCAGCGCGCCGCGCCCGTCTCGGTTGGTGGCAGGGTCGATCAGACGGGCGTTGGTGATGAGGGTTGTCATGGCATCAAGCATCGCGTCACCCGTTCGGCAGATGCTGGGCCAGCGCATCGAGCACGGCCATGCGCACGGCCACGCCCATCTCGACCTGCTCGCGGATCAGCGATTGCGCGCCATCTGCCACTTCCGATGAAATCTCGACGCCACGGTTCATCGGGCCAGGGTGCATCACCAGCGCATCAGGCTTTGCCAGCGCGAGCTTTTCACGGTCCAGCCCGAAATAGCGGAAATATTCCTTGGTGGAAGGCACGAAAGCGCCATTCATGCGCTCCAGCTGAAGGCGCAGCATCATGACGATGTCGGCCCCTTCCAGCCCCTTCTTCATATCGGTGAAGACCTCGACGCCAAAGCGCTCGACACCAGGCGGCAGCAGGGTTGATGGCGCCACCAGCCGCACCTTCGCACCCATGGCCGACAGCAGGATGATGTTGGAGCGGGCGACACGCGAATGCAGGATGTCGCCGCATATTGCCACGACCAGCCCTTCAATCTGGCCCTTGTTGCGCCGGATCGTCAGCGCATCCAGCAGCGCTTGCGTCGGGTGCTCATGCGCGCCATCACCCGCATTCACCACCGAACAGCCCACCTTGCGCGCCAGCAGATTGACCGCACCAGCCGCATGGTGGCGCACGACGATGATGTCTGGCCTCATGGCATTCAGCGTTGAAGCTGTGTCGACAAGCGTCTCGCCCTTCTTCACCGAGGAAGACGCGACTGACATGTTCATCACATCGGCACCCAGCCGCTTGCCGGCCAGCTCGAACGAGGCCTGCGTGCGGGTGGAGGGCTCAAAGAACAGATTGATCTGTGTGCGCCCGCGCAGGATGGCACTCTTTTTCTCAACCTGACGCGAGAGATCGACGAACACATCGGCGGCATCCAGCAAGGCTGCGATGTCGAGATGGTTCAAGCCCTCGATCCCCAGCAAATGCCGATGGGGAAAGCGCAGGCGCGTGGTCGCTGGAGATGTCATTAAAGTGTCCTGTTAGGAGCTGACCGCCCGTTCGGCAAGCCACACTTGCGCAACAGCGCAAACTTCACGCAGAAAGAGGTGGACAGCGGGTCAGATGCGATTGGTTTGTTGTCGTGTCATCTCCTTTCCCATTGTTGCCGGACCATAATGCGCATCCTGTTCAGCCACACGAATTATCCTGGCCAGTATCTGCATCTCCAGCCCTTTCTGGCGCAGGACAGGACTGTGCAATGTGTCGCACTCACATTGGAGAGCAACACCAGACCGATCAGCATCCCGCATGTGAAGTTCGCGCCGCACCGCCAGGCAGCGAAAGAAACGCACCCTTATGTGCGCAGCTTCGAGAATGCCGTCCTGCATGGCCAGAATGCCTACAAGGCCTGCATGGGTCTGAAGGCGAAGGGGTTCGTGCCTGATGTCGTTCTCGCGCATACCGGCTGGGGCGCGCCGATGTTCATCAAGGACGCCTTTCCTGACGCCAAGCTGATCGGCCTTTTCGAGTGGTACTATCATGCGCGCGGCTCGGACGCGGATTTCCTCAATCCTGCCGACATGACCGATGACAGCGTGCTGCGCATTCGCACCAAGAACGCCCATATCCTGCAGGACCTGTCGATCATGGATTGGGGCGTGAACCCCACGCGTTTTCAGAACATACAGTTCCCTGACCTGTTTCGCAGCCGCATGTCCGTGCTCCACGATGGCGTGGAAACCGATTTCTGTGCGCCTTACGAGAAAGCAACGCTCGAGATCGCAGGCAGAACCTTCTCGCGATCCGACGAGATCATCACCTATGTCGCACGCGGCATGGAGCCTTATCGCGGCTTTCCGCAGTTCATGGGAGCACTGGCCAAACTGCAAAGGCGCCGCCCGCATGCGCAGGCCATCATCATTGGTTCTGACCGCGTGGCCTATGGCGCAACCCGGAAAGACCAGAAAACCTGGAAAGAAGCCGCGCTCGAGAGCAATGATCTGGACATGGACCGGGTGCACTTCACTGGCACAGTGACGCGCGACGTTTTCCGCGACGCCATGCAGGTTTCCACGGTGCATGTCTATCTGACGGTGCCTTTCGTGTTGTCATGGTCGATGATGGAGGCCATGAGTTGCGGCGCGGTGGTGCTGGCGTCAGACACCGCGCCCGTGCGTGAAGTGATCGAGGATGGTCGGAATGGCTTTCTGACAGATTTCTTCGACACCGATACAATGGCATCCCGGATCGACGATCTGCTTTCGCGACGTGACCAGTTGCAGGACATTCGCATTGCCGCCCGCCAGACGATCATGCAACGCTACGCACAGCGCGATCTCTTGCCGATGCACCGCAAGCTGATCCTTGATGTGGCCGCAGGCCGCACGCCCGATCGCGACCCGCAAAGGCTTGGACCCATGCCCTGACATGCTCGGGCCGCTGGCCTGACATTGCGATGATTGGGCTGGCGCAGATGTCCTGTGCGGCCTTGCCAGCTTGCGCGGGCCGCGCTTTTCCGTCATGGGGCGGAACACTGTTAAGGCCGCGACGTTGCGGCCCTTGCCGGATTCCCCATTTTGTGAGGGCAGCCCTCCGCCGGGTTGGCCCCTGAAAGTCACGCCATGAAGGTTCTTGTTGTCGAGTCGCCTGCCAAGGCCAAGACCATCAACAAATACCTTGGCTCGGATTACACCGTTATCGCCTCTTTCGGCCATATCCGTGACCTCCCGCCCAAGGATGGTTCAGTCGATCCTGACAATGATTTCCGCATGCTGTGGGAGATCGAAGGGCGTGGCGCCAAGCAGGTTGCCGAGATCGTGCGCGCCGCAAAGGGGGCCGAGAAAGTCATTCTGGCGACCGATCCGGACCGCGAGGGCGAAGCGATTTCCTGGCATGTGCTGGAGGCGCTGAACGAGAAGAAGGCGCTGAAGGGCATTCCGGTCGAGCGCGTGACTTTCAACGCCATCACCAAGGAATCGGTGCAAAAGGCGCTGGCGAACCCGCGCCAGATCGATCAGGCGCTGGTCGATGCCTATCTGGCGCGCCGTGCGCTGGACTATCTCGTGGGCTTCACGCTGTCGCCGGTGCTCTGGCGCAAGCTGCCGGGCGCCCGCTCGGCCGGCCGCGTGCAATCGGTCGCGCTGCGGCTGGTCTGCGAGCGCGAGCGCGAGATCGAGGCGTTCCGTGCGCGCGAATACTGGTCCCTGGTGGCCACGCTGGCGACAGCCGCCAATGCCACGTTCGAGGCGCGCCTTGTCGGCGCCGATGGCAGGAAGATCACCCGTCTCGACATCGGCAAGGGCGAGGAAGCTGCAGCCTTCAAGGCAGCACTCGACACGGCGGCTTTTTCTGTGACCTCCGTCGAGGCGAAACCCGCCAAGCGTCACCCCTACCCGCCCTTCACCACCTCGACCTTGCAGCAGGAGGCCTCACGCAAGCTTGGCATGGCGCCAGCCCGCACGATGCAGGTCGCGCAGCGGCTTTATGAAGGTGTCGACATTGGCGGCGAGACGGTCGGTCTCATCACCTATATGCGCACCGATGGCGTCGACATGGATGGCAGCGCGATTGCAGCCGCCCGCCGCGTGATCGGCAAGGAATTCGGAGACAAATATGTGCCCGGCGTGCCGCGCAAATATACGGTCAAGGCCAAGAACGCGCAGGAGGCCCATGAGGCCATCCGCCCGACAGACCTTGGCCGCCTGCCAGCCTACGTCATCAAGGCGCTGGAGCCCGAGCAGGCGCGGCTCTATGAGCTGATCTGGAAGCGCACCATTGCCAGCCAGATGGAATCCGCCGAGATGGAGCGCACCACGGTCGAGATCGCGGCCAAGGTCGGCGCCCGCACGCTCGATCTGCGCGCGACAGGCCAGGTCGTGCTCTTCGACGGCTTCCTGACGCTCTATCAGGAGAGCACGGATGATGGCGAAGACGAGGACTCCAAGCGCCTGCCGCTGATGAAGGCAGGCGAAGCGCTCACGAAACGCGAGATCGTCTCGACCCAGCATTTCACCGAGCCGCCACCGCGCTTCTCCGAAGCCAGCCTTGTCAAGCGCATGGAAGAGCTCGGCATTGGCCGCCCCTCGACCTATGCCGCGACGCTGGCCACGCTGCGCGACCGCGAATATGTCCGCATCGACAAGAAGCGGCTGGTGCCGGAAGACAAGGGCATGCTGGTGACGGCGTTCCTCGAGAGCTTCTTCAAGCGCTATGTCGAGTTCGATTTCACCGCCGCGCTGGAAGAGAAGCTCGACCGTGTCTCGAATGCCGAAGTCGACTGGAAAGTCATCCTGCGCGAGTTCTGGGACGACTTTGCCAAGCAGGTCGCCGAGACCAAGGAACTGCGCATCACTGACGTGCTGGAAGCGCTGAACGGCATTCTGGGTGACCATGTGTTCCCGGCGCGCGCGGATGGCAGCGATCCGCGCACCTGCCAGGTTTGCGGCACGGGCAACCTGTCGCTGAAGCTTGGCAAGTTTGGCTCCTTTGTCGGCTGCTCGAATTATCCCGAGTGCAAGTTCACCCGGCCCCTGTCTGTGCCGGCAGGCGACGGCAGTCCGACGGCAGAGGGTGGCTCCACGCTGGGGCCCGGCGTTCGCCTGCTTGGCAAGGACCCGCTGACCGATCTTGACGTCACCGTACGTGATGGCCGCTTCGGCGCTTATGTGCAGCTGGGCGAAGGCGAGAAGCCCAAGCGCCAGAGCTTGCCCAAAGGCCTGACCACAGGCGGCGTTGACTTCGCCAAGGCGCTGGCACTGCTGGAGCTGCCCAAGGAAGTGGCGAAGCACCCTGAATCCGGCGAGCCGATCCTGGCCGGAATCGGCCGCTACGGGCCTTACGTG
>JANMMX010000464.1:0-10996 GCA_031373605.1 Allobosea sp.
CGGGCAGGGCGCGCAACAATCGTGCGCAAGGGCACAGCGGGAGCAGAGGGCGCAGATGCCTGGGCTGGCGTGGCAACAGGATTGCTCGCCGGAGCCTGGGCAAAGACAGGTGAGACTGCGGAAGCTGTGAGCAGAAGCCCCGTCGCTGTGCGACGAGAGATCAAGCGGGGGCTGTCAGTCATGTTGGCTCGCGACGCTCTCGGGATCAGGCAGTGCGCCAGCCATATCGCTCTCGAAGTCGACTGGCGAGAGCGACACCAGCGTTCACTGTCTGAAATACCACTCCTGGCAAAGATTCTTGCCTGCATTTTTTTGCTGCATGCCGAATGCAGAATGCTATAGAGCGCGCAACCCAACGGTGGCTGCGCTGAACTGCTCGCGCGCGGCTGTCGCTCCGGCGGGCGTGGCGGAACTGGTAGACGCGCTGGATTTAGGTTCCAGTGGCGAAAGTCGTGGGGGTTCGAGTCCCTCCGCCCGCACCAATCTGCTCTGGCTTTTCAGAGTGTGATTGTCCGGTGTTTTGATGCGAGCGGAAGCGGAATTGAACGATGAACGTCACTGAAACCCTGTCGCAGGGCCTGAAGCGCGAATTCCAGGTGGTGCTGAACGCCGCCGACCTGAAGGCCCGTCTTGATGACGGCCTGTCGGATATGCAGGGCAAGGCCCGCATCAACGGTTTCCGGCCCGGCAAGGTGCCAGTTGGCCATCTGCGCCGCCTCTATGGCCGCTCGGTCATGTCCGATGTCGTGCAGAATGCTGTCAACGAAGCCAACCAGAAGATCGTGGGCGACCATGGCCTGAAGCTGGCTTTCGAGCCGCAGGTGCGCTTCCCCGAAGACAAGGAAACCATTGAAGCCGCGATGGAAGCGCGTGGCGATCTGGCTTTCACCGTTGCGCTGGAAATCCTGCCGAAGTTCGAGCTGGCCGACCTGTCAGGCGTGACGCTGACCAGACAGGTTGCCGAAGTTCCTGCCGAAGACGTGCAGACTGCACTTGAGCGCATGGCCGGGCAGAATCGCTCTTTCTCCACCAAGGGCGAAAAGGCCACAGCCGAGAAGGGCGATCGCCTGATCATCAGCTTCACTGGCAAGCTCGAAGGCAAGCCGTTTGATGGCGGCACGGGCGAGGGCATCACGCTTGATCTCGGCGCTGGCCAGTTCATTCCCGGCTTCGAAGAGCAGTTGGAAGGCGCCAATACCGGCGAAACCCGCACGGTCAAGGTCAGCTTCCCTGACAATTACATGGCAGAGCATCTGGCTGGAAAGCCGGCCGAGTTCGAAGTGACAGTCACCGATGTTCAGGGCCCGGACGCGCTGAAGATCGATGACGAGATGGCCAAAGCCTTCGGCATGGAGAATCTTGACGCGCTGAAGAAGGCGGTCTCCGAGCAGATCGGGCGCGAATTTGGCCAGCAGTCCCGCCGCAAGCTGAAAAAGACGCTGCTTGATGCGCTTGACGAGAAATACTCATTCGAGCTTCCGCCGACGTTGGTCGAGCAGGAGTTCCGCAGTGTCTGGTCCCAGGTCGAGGCCGACATGAAGGAAGCCAAGAAGAGCTTCGCTGACGAAGACACGACCGAGGAAGAGGCCCGCACCGAATACGCCAGGATTGCCGAGCGCCGCGTGCGTTTGGGCCTTGTGCTGGCCGAAATCGGCGATGGCGCCAAGGTGCAGATTGCGGATGAGGAAGTGCAGCAGGCGCTGATCGAGCGCGCCCGCCAGTTCCCCGGTCAGGAAAAAGCTGTCTGGGAATATTACCGCAAGAACCCGCAGGCACTGGCGGAACTGCGTGCGCCGATCTTTGAGGAAAAGGTGGTTGACCATCTGCTGACACAAGTCACGGTGACGGAGACCACGGTCAGCCGCGAAGCGCTGTTTTCAGATGGCGATGAGGCGGAAGGCGAGATCGAAGCTGCGCCCAAGGCCAAAAAGGCTGCCAAGAAAGCCAAGGCCGACTGAGCTTCCAATGCTTCACGGAATATTGAGCGAAAGGCCGGGCAACCGGCCTTTTTCATTTGTTCTCAAGCGTTATGCGCCGTTTGATTAACCGCTCTGGCCGTTGCTGGATTGCCGATGGCTGGATAGCCCTTTTCTAATTCGCCCGGCATGGCTATCTCAGTGTCGACCGTCCGGGTCTCACGCGTGTTGAGTCGGCCTGCGCCCGGTCGATTTCTCACACCAGCTGAACAGGGCGCTTCCCGATGCGTGATCCGATCGAAACCTACAACAACCTCGTGCCGATGGTCGTCGAGCAGTCGAGCCGTGGCGAGCGCGCTTTTGACATCTATTCCCGCCTGCTGCGCGAGCGCATCATTTTCCTGACGGGGCCAGTCGAGGATTACTCGGCGTCGCTGATCGTGGCGCAGCTGCTGTTTCTCGAAGCCGAGAATCCGAAGAAGGAAATCTCCTTCTACATCAACTCGCCTGGCGGCGTGGTGACCTCGGGCATGTCGATCTACGACACGATGCAGTTCATTCGCTGCCCGGTCACGACGCTTTGCACTGGCCAGGCGGCTTCGATGGGCTCGCTGCTGCTTTGCGCAGGCGCCAAGGACATGCGCTTCGCTCTGCCGAATGCCCGCATCATGGTCCACCAGCCATCCGGCGGCTTTTCGGGGCAGGTAACGGATATTCTCATTCACGCGCGTGAGGTCGAAAGCCTGAAGCGCCGCCTGAACGAGATCTACGTCAAGCACACAGGCCGCAAATATGAGGAAATCGAGCAGGCGCTCGAGCGCGACAACTTCATGACCGCCGAGGCCGCCCGCGATTTCGGGCTGATCGATAAGGTCATCGACAAGCGCGCAGAGCCCGACGCCGCCTGATTTCGGCACACGCCCGGCCACTGTTGCCCGCAAGGCACGGTGGCCAGGCAATTCAGCGATACTTGGACTTTGGGCAGGGCATTGCCATATGATGTCCTCGTGGCGTCGCGTTTGCATTGCGTATCGGGCATCGGCCCGCACAGCTGACAGGTGTGCCGATGCAGAACAATTCAGGAAACCGGTGTGCCGGGACAGTGCGTTAACCCTCTCGTGACGGTCGCGCTGTTTAATGTGACGGTTGGATGTCGTTGAAGGGATTCGTCCCTGGCGACTGACCGTAAGGAGACAAAGGCATGAGCAAGGTCAGCGGCGGCGACTCCAAGAGCACGCTTTACTGTTCATTCTGCGGCAAGAGCCAGCACGAGGTGCGCAAGCTCATCGCAGGACCGACTGTGTTCATCTGTGATGAATGCGTTGAGCTGTGCATGGACATCATCCGCGAGGAATCGAATTCTGCACTGGTCAAATCCAAGGATGGCGTGCCCACTCCGAAGGAAATCCGCAAGGTGCTGGATGACTATGTCATTGGCCAGGACCACGCGAAGAAGGTCCTCTCGGTTGCGGTGCACAACCATTACAAGCGTCTGAACCACGCCACGAAGAACAATGATGTGGAGCTTGCGAAGTCCAACATCCTGCTGATCGGGCCCACTGGATCCGGCAAGACTTTGCTGGCCCAGACATTGGCGCGCATCCTCGATGTGCCGTTCACCATGGCTGATGCAACAACACTGACCGAAGCGGGCTATGTCGGCGAAGATGTCGAGAACATCATCCTCAAGCTGCTTCAGGCCTCGGACTACAATGTCGAGCGGGCGCAGCGCGGCATTGTCTACATCGACGAGATCGACAAGATCAGCCGCAAATCCGACAATCCGTCCATCACCCGCGATGTGTCGGGCGAGGGCGTGCAGCAGGCCTTGCTGAAGATCATGGAAGGAACTGTGGCGTCCGTGCCGCCGCAAGGGGGCCGCAAGCATCCGCAGCAGGAGTTCCTGCAGGTCGACACCACCAACATCCTGTTCATCTGCGGCGGTGCCTTTGCCGGACTGGACAAGATCATCTCGGCGCGCGGGCAGGGCACTTCGATCGGCTTTGGCGCCAATGTGAAATCTCCTGACGACCGCCGCACAGGCGCGATCTTCCGCGAGGTCGAACCTGAGGACCTGTTGAAATTCGGCCTGATCCCCGAGTTTGTCGGTCGTCTGCCTGTGCTGGCTACCCTCGAGGATCTTGATGAGGCTGCGCTCAAGACGATCCTGACCGAGCCGAAGAATGCGCTTGTGAAGCAGTATCAGCGCCTGTTCGAGATGGAAGATACCGAGCTGACCTTTACCGAAGAGGCTGTCAGCCTGATTGCCCGCAAGGCCATCGAGCGCAAGACAGGCGCGCGCGGCCTGAGGTCGATCATGGAAGGCATCCTGCTCGAGACCATGTATGAGCTGCCAGGCCTTGAAGGGGTCGAGCAGGTTGTGATCGGGCCGGAAGCTGTCGAGAGCAAATCTCGCCCGTTGTTCATCTACTCGGAGCGCGAGGACGAGCCCAAGAGTGCCTCGGCCTAAGCCTTCGTTACCTGCATCGTCAATTCACTTGTGAAATCCCCGGGGGCTCACCCCGGGGATTTTCTTTATATGGTTCCGGCGGTTGCTGATTTTGGTGCCAGTTGCCGATCAGGCATCGGCACCTTCACATTGCCGTCACGCGCTATCCCTAGCCTTCGCTCTGAAGAACCGGCAAATGTGCCGGGCCGTGAGCAGGAGAGAGCCATGATGCGCCGGAGATTTGCACTTGCCACCTTTGCCGCCGTGAGTTTTGCGGCTCTTAGCCTGGCTGATGCCGTTGCCGTCCAGGCGCAGACGCTCAACGGCCAGAAGCCGGTGATCGCTGGCCACCGCGGCGCCTCAGGCTATCTGCCGGACCACACGATCGAGAGCTACAAGCTTGCCATCGAGATGGGCGTCGATTTCATCGAGCCGGATGTGGTGGCGACCAAGGACGGTGTCCTCATTGCGCGGCATGAGCCGATGCTGGGCGGCACCACAGATGTCGCGACGCGCCCCGAATTCGCCAACCGCAAAACAAAAAAGAAGGTCGATGGCATCGAGACCGAAGATTTCTTCGCCTCTGATTTTACCCTGGCCGAGATCAAGACTTTGCGCGCGAAACAGCCCCTGGCCGAGCGGGACCAGCAGCACAATGGCAAATTCCTGATCCCGACACTGCAGGAGGTGATCGATCTCGCCAAGTCGGAAAGCACACGCACCGGACGCAGCATCGGCATTTATCCGGAAACCAAGCATTCGGTGTTCCACGATCAGCTTGGGCTGAAACTGGAAGACCGGCTGCTGGCCATGCTGAAGGAGGCCGGCTGGACCGAGAAATCCTCGCCGGTCATCATCCAGAGCTTCGAGGTGGCAAACCTGAAATATCTGCGCAGCCGGACCAATGTGCGGCTGGTACAGCTGGTCGATGCCGATGATGTCGACAAGGATGGCGGCATCGTTCTGGCCGCGCCATATGATCGCCCCTATGACTTTGCAGTTGCGGGCGACAAGCGCACCTTTGCCGACCTTCTGACCAAGGCCGGCCTTGCAGAGATCAAGACCTATGCTGACGGCGTTGCGCCCTGGAAGCCCTATCTTATCCCGGCGAAGCAGGAAATTGGCGCCGATGGAAAGCCAAAGGATCTGAACGGTGACGGCAAGATCGACGAGCGGGACCGTGTGCTGATGGCGCCGACCGATGTGGTGAAGAACGCCCATGCGGTCGGTCTGTTCGTCCACAGCTGGACCTTCCGCTCCGAACCGCGCCGTCTGGCCTCGAACTTCGCGGGCGATCCTGCAGCTGAGTACAAGGCCTTCTTTGCACTTGGGCTGGACGGCTTGTTCTCGGATTTTCCTGACCATGCCGTGAAGGCTCGCGCAGCGCTCCCGTGAGCGCATGGATCGTTGTGCCGGGACAGGCCGGACCGAATGCGCAGTGCTTATCGTGTCGGATTCACCATCGATCAACCACGCTTGCAATCATGCGGGTTGCAGGCGTGGTCACGTTGTTGTTATAGCCTCTTTCGTCCAGCCAAGATGCGCGGCGAGACGGAAGGCCTCGTGGCGGAGTGGTTACGCAGAGGACTGCAAATCCTTGCACCCCGGTTCGATTCCGGGCGAGGCCTCCATATCTCTTTTTATGGCGCATTCTGGACGTTGTTGGCGCAAAAAGGCCCGCTTGGGCCGTGAATGCCGGGGTTGGGATGAGCCGTTTCGCTGAGTTGCGCCGCATGATGGTGGATTGCCAGCTGCGTCCGTCAGAGGTGACAGACCCCGCTGTCATTGCGGCTGCTGATTCGATCCCGCGGGAAGTGTTTGTGCCAGCTGCCCGCGAGGCGCAGGCCTACAGCGACAACCCGATCAAGCTCGGCGGTGAAGAAACAGGACGCATGTTGCTCCCCCCGATGGTGATTGCGCGCATGGTGCAAGCGCTGGCGTTGCGAAAAGACCAGAGTGCGCTCGAGTATGCTGGCGGCACTGGCTATGGTGCCGCGATGATGTCCGCCTGCGGCGCGAATGTTACGCTTTGCGAAGCGGACCAAGGCCTGCGTCAGAATGCAGCCATTGCGCTGGCCGCAGCGAAAGCAGACCAGGTTGCGATTGTTGCTGCGATTCCAGCCACTGAGTTCGATGCCATCCTCGTCAACGGTGCCTGCGAGCAGCGTCCACAAGCTTTGCTGGACATCCTGAAGCCTGGCGGCCGACTCGTTGTTGTTGAAGGAATCGGGCGATCTGCGAAAGTCATGCTTTATCAACGCAATGGTGATGGAGTGTCGGGGCGGGCTGTGTTTGATGCAGCCGCTCCTTTGCTCGAGGAATTCCGCAAGCCTGCAGCGTTTGCGTTTTGATGCGAGTTGAAGTGTCGCATTTTTGTGGCACTTGCGAAGGGAGCGTGTCTCAGGTCTGCTTGTTGCGTTGGAGTTCGACCTGATGGACGCTAAGAAGACAGGTGGCAGGAGCTGCCAACAACGGTTGGTCCGTTGCGTGACAGAAGGTCGAGTGATGAAGCGTTCATCGAACAAAAACCTTGTGAGCCGCGCGCTGCGCAGCGCTCTTCTGCTCGTGGCATCATCGGGCGCTATGGTTGTTGCCAGCGCCGCTCCCGGCACTGCGCAGACCATCGAGGCGGCACTCGCCAAAGCTTACGCTGCCAATCCGACACTGAATGCGCAGCGCGCCGCCGTACGCGTGATCAACGAAAACGTCCCGCAGGCCTTGTCGGGCTATCGCCCGAGAATCAACGCTTCCGGCGACCTTGGCCTGCAGCTGAGCGATGCACGCACGCCTGGCGCGAATGGTGCCGTTAACGCGCTGACATCGCGCACAGTGCCCCGTGGTGGCGCGCTCACGATTGACCAGACGATCTTCAACGGCGGAAAGACAGGCAATTCGGTCAGCCAGGCGGAATCGCAGGTTCTTGGCGCGCGCGAGACACTGCGCAACTCCGAGCAGAATGTGCTGCTCGATGCGGCCACGTCCTACATGAACGTGCTGCGTGACACAGCCATTCTCAACCTCAATCAGAACAATGGCGAGGTGATCGAGGAACAGCTGCGGCAGGTGCGTGACAGGTTCCAGGTGGGTGAAGTCACCCGTACCGATGTTGCACAGGCCGAGGCTCGCCTGGCACAGGCGCGCTCGCAACAGGCCTTGGCGCAATCCAACCTGAAAACAAGCATTGCCCGTTATCGCCAGAATGTTGGTGTCGAACCCAAGAAGCTTGCGCCGGGAAAACCCGTCGAGAAACTGCTGCCGAAGAACATCAATGACGCGCTGGCCCATGCACTGCGCGGGCATCCGGCAGTCATCGCCTCGATGCACGGCGTCGATGCTGCCGAGCTTCAGGTGAAGGTCACGGAAGCTGATCTGTATCCGACGCTGGGCGTCACTGGCACCTTGTCGAAGCGCTATGATTTCTCGACCAACAACGATGAGCGCAACACAGCGAGCGCCGTCGCGCGCTTGACGATCCCGATCTACGAAGGTGGTCAGGTGTATTCGCGCACGCGCCAGGCCAAGGAAACGGCATCTCAGCGCCGCATCGATGTGGATACGTCGCGTGACACGGTTCGTGCGGCCGTTGTCTCGGCCTGGGGCGGGCTTGAAGCTGCCAAGGCACAGATTGCGGCGGCCCAAGCACAGGTGCAGGCCGCAGAAACTGCGCTGAACGGTGTGCGCGAGGAGGCCAAGGTGGGCCAACGCACGACGCTCGATGTGTTGAACGCGCAGCAGGAATTGCTGACGGCACGTTCGTCGCTCGTGACCGCGCAACGTGACCGTGTTGTCGCTTCCTATTCGACCCTTTCGGCCACCGGCAAGCTTTCGGCCCGCACACTCGGCCTGAAGGTCGCCGAGCACGATCCCAGTCAGCACTACAAGCAGGTTCGTGATCTTTGGTGGGGCACGCAGGTGCCTGACGGGCGTTAGTTCACGTCATTTTCCACCGGTTTGTCGTCGCTTTCACCCGATTGCCTTGCATGCAGCCTGATGCGTGAAATAGTCAGCGATCAAGAGTTGCTGATTCTGTCAGCGTCGTTGCGAGCGAGGCGGAGATCATATGAGCGCGCAGCCAAAAGCCAGCGAACCGAGCATGGAAGAGATCCTTGCCTCGATTCGTCGCATCATTGCTGACGACCAGGTCAAGCCAGCTGCACCAGTGACTGACAGCATGCCGCAAGCGCAGGTTGTCGCTGCCGCGCCACCACCGCCAGCGCCACCCGTTGCGCGCGCGCCAGAGTCTGCGGCTGCACCTGTTGTCGAAGCGCTTGATCTGGGGATCGAGGCGACGCCGGCCGAGGAAGAGCCGCAAAGCCAGGATGACATTGATCTGCTGTTCAGCGAGATTTCAGCGCCTGAACCGGAGCCGGAACCCGTCTTTACGCCGCCACCTGTGCAGTTCATCCCGCCCGCCATGCCCGAGCCTGTTTCAGTGCCCGTGATGCTGGCTCCGGTGCCTGTCGCTCCGGCTCCCCAGATGGATATGCCAGGTCTGATTTCGGCGCAGGCCAGCGGTGCTGTTGCCAGTGCCTTCGGCGCCTTGTCCCACACGATTCTGGCCAACAATGGCCGCACCATGGATGATCTGGTGCAGGACATGCTCAAGCCGATGCTGAAGTCATGGCTGGACGAGAACCTGCCTTCAATGGTGGAGCGGCTCGTGCGCGCTGAAATCGAGCGCGTTGCGCGCGGCGGTCGCGGTTGATCGGTCTGCAATAACGATCAGACGTTGACGGCGCGGCTCACGCAGCCTTTAACGGCGACAGCTTTCGGTAGCGACTATCCGGCCGGGCATTTGCCCGGTCGCTTTGTTTTGGAACGAGATGATGCAAGATCCAACGCAGCAAGACCCCGCTCAACCAGTGGCAGTTGCCCCGGACGACACGACACCCGTGACCTTGCGCATGGAAAAGGCGTTTGATCCGGTCTCTGTCGAGGCGCGTGTGGCGGCGGCTTGGGCGACGGCTGACGCCTTCAGTGCCGGGCGCAAGTCGCGCGCGGGTGCTGATCCCTATTGCATCGTCATCCCGCCGCCGAATGTCACCGGCTCGCTGCATATGGGGCACGCGCTGAACAACACGCTGCAGGACATCCTGTGCCGGTTCGAGCGGATGCGCGGCAAGGATGTGCTCTGGCAGCCGGGCACGGACCATGCCGGCATTGCCACGCAGATGGTGGTGGAACGCCAGCTGATGGAGCGCCAGCAGCCGGGCCGTCTGGCGCTGGGCCGCGAGGCTTTCCTCGAGAAGGTCTGGACCTGGAAGGAAGAGAGCGGCGGCACCATCGTCAACCAGTTGAAGCGGCTGGGCGCAAGCTGCGACTGGAGCCGCGAACGCTTCACCATGGGCAACCGGGCTGATGGCGAGCAAGGCCAGATGCAGCAAGCCGTGATCGATTTCTTCGTGAAACTGCACGAGGCCAAGGGGCCGGACGGCAAGTCGCTGCTCTACAAGGACACGCGCCTCGTCAACTGGGACCCCAAGCTCCTGACCGCGATCTCCGACCTTGAGGTCGAGCAGATCGAGATCAAGGGGCATATGTGGTACTTCAATTACCCGCTTGAAGGCGTTGAATACAATAGCGAAGATGACCGCACCTTCATCACCATCGCTACCACGCGGCCCGAGACGATGCTGGGCGATGGCGCCGTCGCTGTGCATCCCGAGAACGAGCGACTCGGCTGGATGATCGGCAAACGCGTGCTGCTGCCGCTGGTCAACCGCATCATCCCGATCATCGCGGACGAATATGCCGACCCTGAAAAAGGCACGGGCGCGGTCAAGATCACGGCCGCTCATGATTTCAACGACTACGAGGTGGCGCGCCGCCACCCGCATATCCAGGTCATCAACCTGTTCAACAAGGATGCGAGCCTCAACGAGAATACGCCGGAGCAGTATCGCGGACTGGACCGTTTCGAGGCGCGCAAGCGCGTCGTGGCTGATCTCGATGTGCTGGGGCTGCTCCACAAGATCGAGCCGCATGTTCATTCCGTGCCGCATGGCGACCGCTCCGGCGTGGTGATCGAGCCCTACCTCACCGAGCAATGGTATGTGAACGTGAAGCCGCTCGCCGAGCAAGCGATGGCGGCCGTGCGCTCCGGACAGACACGCATTTTGCCAGCCAAGGGCGAGGCGGATTTCTTCCGCTGGATGGAGAACATCGAGCCGTGGTGCATCTCGCGCCAGCTCTGGTGGGGGCACCAGATTCCGGCCTGGTACGGCCCCGATGGCGATTATGTTGTGGCCGCCAGTGACGCTGATGCGAGGATTGCGGCCCGTGCGAAGTGGGGCACGGACGTTGAACTGTCGCGCGATCCGGACGTGCTCGACACGTGGTTCTCGTCGGCGCTCTGGCCCTTCTCGACATTGGGCTGGCCGAACAAAACGCCCGAACTGGCGAAGTTCTATCCGGGTGCCGCACTCGTCACTGGCGCCGACATCCTGTTCTTCTGGGTCGCGCGCATGATGATGGCGGGGCTGTTCACCCAAGGCGCAGTGCCATTCAGGGACGTCTATCTTCACGGCCTTGTGCGCGACGCCAAGGGCCGGAAGATGTCGAAATCGGTTGGCAATGTCATCGATCCGCTGGTGGTGATCGATGAATATGGCGCTGACGCCCTGCGCTTCAC
>JANMMX010000006.1:0-8012 GCA_031373605.1 Allobosea sp.
CGGGCAGGCCTTGCGGCAATATCTCTGGATCATGTCCTGGGCAGCGGGTCTCGCCATCATCGCCATGGGCCTGCATTTTCTGGGGGTGTTCCGGCTGGCCTTTCTTTATCGCGAGAAGCGGCTGGAGGTGGCCAAGCCCGCAGGCGTGGGCGGCGCCTATCTCATGGGTCTCGCCTTCGCCTTTGGCTGGACGCCCTGCATCGGGCCCATTCTGGCCGCGATCCTGGCTGTGGCCGGTTCGGGAGACACGGTCGGGCGCGGCATGCTGTTGCTGGGCGTCTATTCGCTGGGGCTGGGCATCCCGTTCATTCTGGCCGCGCTCGGCATGGGGCGCTTCATGGCGCTGATGGCGAAGTTCCGCACCCGCTTCGGGCAAGTTGAGAAAGCAATGGGCCTGCTGCTGGTGGCCACCGGCATCGCCTTCCTTTCGGGCGGCATGGAGCGCATGGCGTTCTGGCTGCTGGAGACATTTCCGGGCTTGGCGAAGCTGGGGTAGGGCCTTGATGAACCTGCTGCCAAGCAGCGCCATCTTGTCCATTCAACTTCACAATCGGGACAAGAAAAACCCGCCCGGATCGCTCCGGACGGGTTCTCTGTTCAGACCAGGCCTGAAGGCCGATCACATCTTCATCGAGATCAATTCTCGACGTAGGTGATCTTGCCGTCGGCGCCCTTCTTCCAGGTGTACATGGTGTAATCCGGGCGGGTGATGTCGCCCTTCTTGTCGTAGGAGATGTCGCCGATCACGGTCTTGAAGGTGACGCCGGTCTTCATGTACTCGGCCATCTTCTTCGGATCGAGGGACTTGGCACCTTCAGCAGCCTGCTTGAAGATTTCCACGCCGGCATAGGAGTACAGCGTGTAGGCTTCCGGCTTGAACTTGCGGGCCTCGAACTTCTTCATGACCGAAGCGGCTTCAGGGCGCTTCTGCGGATCGGGCGGGAAGGTCATCAGGGTGCCTTCGACGCCGGGGCCGCCAATGGTGGCGAACTCGTCGGTCGTGATGCCGTCACCGGACATCAGCACGGTCTTCAGACCCTGGTCGCGCATCTGGCGCACGATCAGGCCGCCTTCGGTGTGCAGGCCACCCCAATAAAGGACGTCGGTGCCGGCTGCCTTGAGCTTGGACACCAGCGCAGAGAAATCCTTCTCGCCAGCGTTCACGCCTTCATACAGCACTTCCTTGACGCCAGCGGCGTTCATGGCCTTCTTGGTCTCGTCGGCAAGGCCCTGACCATAGGTGGTCTTGTCATGGACGACGGCGACCTTCTTGTCCTTCAGGTTCTTGACGATATAGGCAGCGGCAACAGCGCCCTGCTGATCGTCACGACCGCAGGTGCGGAAGGCGTTCCAGAGACCACGCTCGGTGATCTTCGGGTTGGTGGCGGACGGCGTGTTGAAGATGATGCCGTTCTCGGCATAAACTTCGGAAGCCGGCATGGTCACGCCCGAGTTGAAGTGACCGATGACCATCTTGATGCCATCGCCAACGAACTTGTTGGCAACCGAGACACCCTGCTTCGGATCGGACACGTCGTCGCCGATCGAGACGGTGATCTTCTGGCCCATGATGCCGCCGGCTGCGTTGATGTCCTCAACCGCCTGCTCGACACCGTTCTTCAGCTGAGCGCCGAAGGCAGCGTTGGGGCCGGTGATCGGGCCTGCAACGCCGAGCTTGATCTGGGCATTCGCCGCGCCTGAGAAGGCGAGGACCGTGCCGAGCGCAATGCTGCTCAACAACAGTTTTTTCATGTGTGACAACTCCCTTGGATGATGTGGCAACGGCCATGCCAGATGGCTGACCGTCTCGGCGCGTTTGGCCACCGTAAGCGCAGTCTTGCGCTTTTTTGCGGTGCTGTCACGCGTCAAGCTCGTGAAACCTTCGTGACCATTGGATGACGCCTCATGCCGTGGTCCGGGCACGCCAGGCAAAGGGGCCTGCGCGCTCGTAGAGCCAGCGATACTGCGTCACCATCTGGGTTGTGCGCGTGTAGCGCCAACCTGCAAAGGCGAAGGCAAAAAGAATAATCGTATCAACGATGTAGAAGCGCAGCGAGAGCAAGGTGCCCTGAAACAGCGCAAAGTGGATGAAGCGCACCACGAGCCCCAGCAGCAGCGTGTAGAGCACCAGCGTGTAAAGCTCTTTCCATGTCGAGGCGACAGCGCGCCCCGCCATCCAGGCCGCCCAGCCGCCCATCACCACCGAGACCAGCAGGAAGAGCCAGATGGTCTTTTCTTCATAGAGAATGCCCTGCATCAGTGCTTCCCTCCTTCAAGGTAGGCAGCGCGCACCTGGGGGTTGGCCAGAAGCTCCTGGCCGCTGCCCGTCATTGTGATCAGGCCGTTGACCATGACATAGCCGCGATGGGCGAGCTTGAGCGCATGGAACGCGTTCTGCTCCACGAGGAACACGGTGAGACCTTGCGTCGCGTTGAGATCGCGGATCGCGTCGAAAATCTGCTTCACGATCAAGGGCGCGAGGCCCAGCGAAGGCTCATCTAGCATCAGCAGCTTGGGGCGGGCCATCAATGCGCGCGCAATCGCGACCATCTGCTGCTCGCCGCCCGACAAGGTGCCGCCGCGCTGCTGAAGCCGCTCGCGGACGCGCGGGAACAGCACGCACATCTTTTCGAGATCTTCCTCGAAATGGGCGAAGTCGTTGACCGACGCCCCCATCTGTAGATTCTCATAGACGGTCATGCGCGGGAAGATGCGGCGGCCTTCCGGCGATTGCGAGATGCCGAGCCGCGCAATCTCGTGGCTCTTCATCTTGGTGATGTCGCGGCCATCGAAAACGATCTGGCCCTCGCGCGCCTGCGGGTTGCCGAAGATCGTCATCATCAATGTCGATTTTCCGGCGCCGTTGGCACCGATGATCGTGACAATCTCGCCCTGCTTGACCTCCACATCGACGCCTTTCAACGCGATGATCTTGCCATAATACGTCTTGACGCCGCGCGCCGAAAGAAGGGTCTGGCCTGCCTCGCTCATGAGGTTGCTCCCACGGTTGCAAGCGCCTCGGCCTCATCATCAACGCCAAGATAGGCAGCGATCACCTTCGGATCTGCCTGGACGGCCTTGGCCGTACCATCTGCAATCTTGGTGCCGTAATCGAGCACCACGACATGATCCGAAATCTGCATCACCACCGACATGTCATGCTCGATCAGCAGAAGCGCCGTGCCGGTCTCGTCACGGATCGAGAGCAGCAGGTTGTTGAGATCGAGGCTTTCTTTCGGGTTCAGGCCAGCGGCTGGCTCATCAAGACAGAGCAGCACCGGGTCCGTGCACATGGCGCGCGCAATCTCGAGGCGGCGCTGGTCGCCATAGGGCAGGTCACCCGCAGGATCGTCGGCACGGTCGATCAAGTTGATCTTCTCCAGCCAGCGCACAGCCTTGGCGATGGCCTCGTCTTCGCGCTTCTTGTAGCCGCCAATGCCGAGAACGCCGAGAAATGTGTAGCCGGAAGCGATCATCAGCGGGTTGTGCTGCGCCACCAGCAGGTTCTCCAGCACCGTCATGCCGGTGAAGAGCCGGATGTTCTGGAAGGTGCGGGCGACCTTGGCTTTCCATGCGATCTTGAAGTCAGGCATGCGCTCCATCAGGAAGCTCGCGCCGGTGTCGGGATGGGTGACGGTTATCATGCCCTCGGTCGGCTTGTAGAAACCGGTGATGCAGTT
This sequence comes from Allobosea sp., assembly GCA_031373605.1. Taxonomy (GTDB): domain Bacteria; phylum Pseudomonadota; class Alphaproteobacteria; order Rhizobiales; family Beijerinckiaceae; genus Allobosea. The sequence goes on from JANMMX010000006.1 coordinate 3,681, forward strand.
GAACACCGTGGTCTTGCCGGCACCATTGGGGCCGATCAGAGCCGTGATCTCGCCCTTGCGCGCCTCGAATGACAGGTCGTTGATCGCAACAAGGCCACCGAAGCGCATTGTCAGGTGGTCAACCTTGAGCAGTGGAGCCTTGTTCAGAAGTGAATTCTCGGACATCAGCCGTGTCCCTCTTTCACGAGATCGCCGGAGATGGACTTGCGCTCCTTCAGGAAGGCTGTCGGCTCGCGGTTGGAAATCAACCCGCGCGGCTTCCAGATCATGATGACCACCATGGCGAGGCCGAAGATGAGCATGCGGTATTTTGTCGGGTCAAAATCATTGCCGAATACCGCCTTGAGTATATCGAGTTCGCGCAGAATTTCCGTGCCGCCGATCATGGCTATGGCCGCAATTGCACAGCCCCACAGCGACCCCATGCCGCCGAGCACGACGATGGCCAGAATGATTGCTGATTCCATGAAGACGAAGGATTCAGGCGAGATGAACCCTTGGCGTGCGGCAAAGAAGGAGCCGGCAAAGCCGCCGAACATCGCGCCGATGGAGAAGGCCGTCAGCTTGGTGCTGGTGGTGTTGATGCCCAGCGAACGGCAGGCGATCTCGTCCTCGCGCAGGGCTTCCCAGGCGCGCCCGACCGGCAGGCGGCGCAGGCGCAACGTAACGAAGGCGGTCAGAAGCGCCATCACAAGAATCACGTAGTACAGGAAGATGGTGCGGTAGATCGGACTGAACTCAAGCCCGAAGACAGCCGCGAACCCTGTGTCACTGGCGTTGAAGGGGATACCGAAAAAGGTCGGGCGAGGGATGCCCGAGATGCCGGCATAGCCATTGGAAAAATCGGTCCAGTTGATGAGCACCAGCCGGATGATCTCACCGAAAGCCAGTGTGACAATGGCGAGATAGTCACCGCGCAACCGCAGGACGGGGAAGCCAAGCAAAACACCCCAGAAAGCCGCCAGGATGCCAGCCATCGGCAGCAGCACCCAGAAGGACAGGCCGAAATTCTTGGCAAGCAGCGCGTAGGAATAGGCGCCCACCGCGTAGAACGCCACATAGCCAAGATCGAGCAGCCCAGCGAGGCCGACGACGATGTTCAGGCCCCAGCCGAGCATGACGTAAATCAGGATCTGCACGCCGAAATTGTCGATCCACTTCAGCGAGCCCTGCCAGCCTGCGAGGGTGATCGCAATGATCGGGAAGGTGATGAGAAAGCCCAGCCCCAGCGCCGAGAAGGTGCGTGAATGGCGGTTGAAGAAGCCCATCAGCCCCTTGGGCATGGTGATGTAGGCCTCCGCTCCTGCTGCGCGCTGCTGGCCGCGCAGGGCCATCAGGAAACGACCAACGAAGACGATGGCGACTGCCCAGGCGACGGTGTCCCAGCGGGCATCGAGCACCAGTTCGTTGTTCAGGTTCTGGCGCGTGCCCCAGGCAACGATGGGAATGCAGAGCCCGAAGGTGATGAGAGCCGCAAAGGCTGCGTCCTTCAGCGCGGCCTTCGGATCGAGACCGCGCGGCACCGCAGGGGCGGTCGGGGGTTGTGTGCGTGTGGCTTTGACCATGGTCAGACCTTTTCCACTTCGGGCCGTCCGAGAATGCCGGAGGGCAGGAAGACCAGCACGACAGCCAGAATGCAGAATGCCGCGACGTCCTTGTAATCGATGGTGAAATAGGCTGACCACATGACCTCGATAAGGCCGATCAGCAACCCGCCAAGGACGGCGCCCGGCAGAGAGCCGATGCCCCCCAGAACGGCCGCAGTAAAGGCCTTCACGCCCGGCACGAAGCCGTCATGCGAGTTCACGACGCCATAGAGCACGAGGAACATCACACCGGCGACGGCAGCGAGGGCGGCCCCCATGATGAAGGTGATCGAGATCGTGCGGTCCACATCGATGCCGAGCAGCGAGGCCATCTTCTGGTCCTGCTCACAGGCGCGCTGGGCGCGTCCAAGCGGTGTCTTTTGCACGACGTACCAGAAGGCTGCCAGAAGGACGATTGTCGTCACCATGATGACGATCTGCTTGTAGGAGATCGAGACAGGGTAAGTCGCGCTCTCGATGATGGTGATCGACTTGTTCAGCATCGGCGGGATGGACTTGTTGCGCGGGCCCTGGATGAGCTGCACGAAGTTCAGCAGCACAATCGACATGCCGATGGCCGAGATCAGCGGCGCCAGACGGAACGAGCCGCGCAAGGGGCGATAGGCCACGCGTTCGATGGCCCAGTTCCACAGGCTGGTGAAAAACATGCCGAGAATCAGCACGAAGAACAGTGCGACGACGATGAGGCCCGCACCAAAGGCTGAGCCGATCAGCATGAAGAAGATCAGCGCGATGAAGGCCGACAGCATGAACACGTCGCCATGGGCGAAGTTCACCATGCCGATGATGCCGAACACCATCGTGTAGCCGATGGCGATCAGCCCATAGATTGAGCCAAGTGTCAGCCCGTTGATGAGCTGCTGGACAAATACTTCCATCGCTGGAGCCTTCCCCCTGTTGTCCGGTCCCGCATTGTCACTGCCATGACGGCAGCGCATGAGGGTTCCGAGCGCGACGCAGAGCTAGCAATGCTCTGAGGTGACGACAATCACCTGCCGCCATAATTCTGTCAAAAGCAATCATGCGGTTATTGGCGTGTCAAACAGCAGCGGATTCTGAAGTGGTGCCTCAATTCTGCGCAATTAAATGCAGTCTTGTGCAGTGCCGTTTTTGTGCTGCATCGCAGCATTCATGCGTGATCTGCATCACGATGATGATGGTGTGTCAGTCCTTGAGCACAAATCCATGCGCCAGCGGGTCGCGGTCATCGATGAAAATCGTGTTGTAGCCGGTCATCCGCGCCCAGCCTTCAATGGAGGGGATGATGGCATCATGGGTGCCAACCCGGGTCGCTGCCTCGAAACGGCCGCGAAACAAGGTGCCGATGATGCTCTCATGCACGAAATCATCGCCGGGCTTGAGCTTCCCCTTTGCCGCCCATTGCGCCATGCGCGCCGAGGTGCCGGTGCCGCAGGGGCTGCGGTCAATCGCCTTGTCGCCATAGAACACGGCATTGCGGGCATGGGCCTCCGGGTGCTTCGGCTGGCCGGTCCAGAGCACATGCGACAACCCGTTGATCGCCGGGTTTTCTGGATGAACGAAGCTGTATTTGGCGCGAAACGCCTCGCGCAGTTTCGGGCTCCAGCGCAGGATGTCGGAGGGCGAGACATCTGCCAGATCGCGAAACACGGCCTGACTGTCGACAATGGCGTAGAAATTTCCGCCATATGCCACATCCACCGTCACTAGACCTAGTCCATCGACTTCGGCGGTGAGGCCCGCGGCATGGAGATAGGAGGCGATATTGGTGATGCGCACCGAATCGACATGGTCGCCATTGCGCACATAGGTCGCGGTCACGAGGCCGGCTGGTGTGTCGATGCGCACGGTGCCCGGCGTCCTGGGCTGAATCAGCCCACGCTCCAGCCCCATGGTCACCGTGCCGATGGTGCCATGCCCGCACATGGGAAGGCAGCCCGAGGTCTCGATGAACAGGAAGGCGATGTCAGCATCGGGCCGCGTTGGCGGATAGAGGATCGCGCCCGACATCATGTCATGCCCGCGCGGCTCGAACATCAGGCCCGTGCGGATCCAGTCATACTCCGCCAGAAAATGCGCGCGCTTCTCGACCATGTTGGCGCCCTCAAGCGCGGGGCCGCCGCCCGCCACCAGCCGCACGGGATTGCCGCAGGTGTGGCCGTCGACACAGAAAAACGTATGGGTCGCCATGGTGGACCTTTCTCAGAAGCGCTGGGCGCTGAAGGGGGTGAGGTCGATGGGCGGCTTGCGCCCTGCGATCAGGTCCGCGACCAGTTGTGCCGTCACGGCGGATTGCGTCAGCCCGTAATGGCCATGCCCGAAGGCGTGAATGATGCGCGGGCTGCGGCTGGACGGGCCGATCACGGGGAGCGAATCCGGCATGGAGGGCCGGAATCCCATCCATTCCGTGCCCATTTCATAATCCGGCACGCCATTGAGGAACTGTCGTGCCTTGGCGTGCAGCGCACGTGTCCGGGCATGGTTGGGCGGTGCTTCCAGCCCGCCGAACTCGACCGCGCCACCGATGCGCAGGCCGCTGTCGAGCGGCGTTGCGACAAAGCCTTCGCCTTCGAAAGCGATGGGGCGGCGCGTCAGCCCGGTCACGCCCGGAAAGCTGATGTTGTAGCCGCGCTCGGTGTCGAGCGGCACCTTGTCGCCCACGGCTCCCGCCAAGGGCTTTGACCATGCGCCAGCGGCCAGCACCACAGCGTCCGTCACGCGCTGCCAGCCATCGGGGCCGACCAGC